>JAOPVG010000376.1 GCA_025966255.1 Jatrophihabitans sp. | reverse complement strand
ACGGCGTGGAGACGGGGTCAGGCGCGTTCGGCGAGCTCGACGGTGTGCGCGATCGGCACGCCGGGACGGTAGGCGAGGTGCAGGTAGCTCGGGGCGTTGAGCACGGCCAGGTCGGCCCGGGCTCCGGCGACGATCCGGCCGATATCGGTTCGCTGCAATGAAGCGGCGGCGCCGGCGGTGGCCGCCCACAGGGCTTCGGCCGGGGTGAGCCCCATCTCGCGCACGGCCAGCGCGAGCACGAACGGCATCGACGACGTGTAGCTCGTCCCTGGATTGCAGTCGGTGGCCAGCGCGACGGTGACGCCGGCGTCGATCAGGCGCCGCGCGTCCGGATAGGTCGACCGGGTGGAGAACTCGGCGCCGGGCAGCAGCGTGGCCACCGTGTCGCCGCCGGCCAGCGCAGCGACGTCGGCATCGGTCAGGTGGGTGCAGTGGTCGACGCTCGCGGCGCCGAGTTCGACAGCGAGCTGCACACCGGGGCCGGCGGACAGTTGGTTGCCGTGCACGCGCAGTCCGAGCCCGGCGCGGCGGCCGGCCTCCAGGATCGTGCGGGCTTCGTCGCCGTCGAACGCGTTCGGGCTGGCCGGTTCGCAGAAGACGTCGATCCAGCGCGCATGCGGCGCGCACGCGGCGAGCATGTCGCCCGTCACGAGGCGGACGTAGTCGTCCCGTGCGGTGCCGGCCGGCACGACGTGGGCGCCAAGGAAGGTCGTCTCACTCGTCAGGTCCGCGGCGATCGCCAACGCGCGCTGCTCGTCCGCGACCGTGAGCCCGTAGCCGCTCTTCACCTCGACGGTGGTGGTGCCCTGCATGCGCAGCTCGAACAGGTGCGCGATGAGGTTGCGGCGCAGTTCCGGGTCGGTCGCGGCGCGGGTGGCCCCCACCGTCGAGGCGATGCCGCCGCCGTCGTAGCGCTCCCCGGCCATCCGGGCCGCGAACTCGGCGGCCCGGTCACCGCCGAAAACCAGATGGGTGTGCGAGTCCACGAAGCCCGGGACGACGGCCCGACCGGCCAGATCAAGCCGCCGGTCGGCGTCGGGTGCATCGGCGCGCCGCCCGACCCAGTGGATCGTGGTGTCGTCGGCAACGATCGCGGCATCCGTCATGATCCCGAGCAGCTGGTCGGCGTCCGGGTCGTTGGTGACGAGCTCGCCGATACCGGTGATCAGCGTGACCATAGGCCCTCGATGACCGTGGTGAGCAGGGCGCCGACATCGCCGAGCACGTGCTCTGCGCCGCGGACGACCACGCGGCCGTCGACCACGACCGTGTCGACGTCAGCGGCCGTGGCGGCGTGGACGATCTGGTCGGGCCGACACCCTGCGGTTCGGACCGTGTCCAGGCGCACCGCGACGAGGTCCGCCCGGGCACCTACCTCCAGGCGCCCGGCGTCGGCCCAGCCGATGCTGTCGTGCCGGGTGAGAGCGGCGAGCAACTCCCCCGGCCCGAACCGCCCGCGCTGCCCGGACTGCAACCGCTCGTCCATCTCCAGGCCCCGGGCCTCCTCGAACAGGTCGGTCACCGCGTGCTGGTCGGTGCCGAGCGACACGCCGGCACCGGCATCGGCGAGCTCGCGGGCCGGTCCGATGCCATCGGCGAGATCACGCTCCGTAGTCGGACACATACAGACAGTGACAGCATGGCCGCCGAGGCGCTTGACGTCCGCGCCGGTGAGGTGGGTGGCGTGCACGGCGCTGGTCCGGGGACCGAGTACGCCACCGTCGTCGAGCACTTCGGTCGGCGTGTGGCCGTAGTACGCCCGACAGGCCTCGTTCTCGGCCGGTTGCTCGGAGAGATGCACGTGCAGGGGCCGGCCCGTGGCGGTCGCGGCCACCGTGGGCAGGGCGGCGCGGGGCACGGCTCGGACGGAGTGGATCGCCGCGCCGATCCTCGTGCTGTCGTCATCACTCAGAGTAAGCATTCGTGACGCCCAGTGATCGACGTCGGGGTCGGCGAAGCGCTGCTGGACGGCGTCGAGCGGGAGGTGGCCAGTACTGTCCAGGCCGCCGGCGAGGTAGCACGTGTCGAGCAGCGTGAGGCGCACGCCAGCCTCCCGCGCGGCCGTGCGCAGCGCCTCGGCCATCGCGTTCGGCTCGGCATAGGGGCGTCCGCCGGGCCCGTGATGCAGGTAGTGGAACTCACCGACCGATGTCACGCCGGCGAGGGCCATCTCGGCGTACGTCGCTCGGGCCAGCGCCAGATAGCTGTCCGGATCGAGAACTCCGGCGAGCGCGTACATGTGCTCGCGCCAGGTCCAGAACGTGCCGCCGTCCGCCTGGGTGCGCCCACGCAGCGCCCGATGAAAGGCGTGGCTGTGGCAGTTCGCGAATCCGGGAAGCACGACACCGGGCAGCTCGTCGGCATCCGCACGATCCGAATCGGGTGTCACCGCGGCGAACCGGCCGTCCTCGATCTCGAGCAACACGTCGCGGGCCGCTCCGGCCGGCAGCAGCGCGTGCCCGGCGAACCAGCGGGATCGGGTCATGCAGTCAGTGTCTCGAGAACGGTGGCCAGCGCGTCGACCCCGGCCAGGCAGTCGGCCCGCTCGGCGTGCTCGGCCGGTGAGTGCGAGACCCCGGTGGGGTTGCGCACGAACAGCATCGCCGTCGGCACACCAGCCGCGGCGAGGATGCCGGCATCGTGCCCGGCGCCGGTGTCGAGCACCGGGGCGTCGTCGAGCCCGGCGGCGAGCTGGTGCGCGAGCGCCGGCGGAAAGTCGGTCGAGCCGGTCCACGACTCCTCGGTGACGGTGCCGCCGTGGTACTCCACCGCCCGCTGCACGACCGCCACGATCGCCTTGACCTGCGCCGCCGTGGCGGCGCGGGCGTCCAGCCAGGCGGTGACGTGCGAGGGGATCGCGTTCACGCCGTTCGGGGCCACGCGCACCTTGCCGCAGGTCGCCACTCCCCCGTGGCGGTGGGCGGCGGCCCGG
>JAOPVG010000336.1 GCA_025966255.1 Jatrophihabitans sp. | reverse complement strand
ATGAGCTCCTCGACCTCGCTCTTCGGCACCCGCTCGTAGGCATAGGACGAGCGCGTCTCGAGCAGCAGCGAGTCGCCCGAGCGCAGCGGCTTCTGGCGCAGGATGTCCGCGAGGAAGACGACACGCTCCTCGTCGGTGTGACCGATGACCATGGCGCGGTCGCCGCCGTCGAGGATTTCCTTGAGCATGACGATCTCGCCGGCCCGCTCGAAGCCGCGCGCAGCGACCACGTTCATGGCCTCGTTGAGCATGACTTCCTGACCGTGCTTGAGCTCGGCGACCTCGACCTCGGGCGAGACGGCGACGCGCAGCTTGCGGCCGGTGGTGAAGATGTCCACGGTGCCGTCGTCGAAGGCCTCGAGGAACACCCCGTAGCCGCTCGGCGGCTGGGCCAGGCGATCGATTTCCTCCTTGAGGCTGACCATCTGGTCGCGCGCCTCGCGCAGGGTGTCGGCCAGCCGGTCGTTGCGGTCGCTCAGCGCGGCGACGCGGGCCTGGGCCTCGGCGAGTCGGTCCTCCAGCAGCCGCATGTGGCGCGGCGATTCGGACACCTTGGCGCGCAGGAGCTCGAGCTCCTGTTCGAGGAATGCCGTGCGCCGACGCAGGTCGGGATCACTCATGTCTCCACGTGGCATGCGCTGCGGACCGTCTTGCCCGTTTCGCGGCTCGTGAGCCAATGCGGCCACCTCCCGGCTGACTTGCTGACCTTTCGCGCGGAGTGTTCGCGAAATTCCACCCTACACACGAGAGCACTACCCCCATGGAGAACTACCCTCGGTGATGCCCAAGGCAATCCCATGAACATTTCCGAGGAGTTTCCGACTGTGACCGAGTCGCTACGGGTGTGGATCGATCAGGAGCTCTGCACGGGTGACGGGCTCTGCGTCCAGTACGCGCCGGAGGTGTTCGAGTTCGACATCGACGGGCTCGCCTACGTCAAGGAAGGCGACGGCGAGCTCCTCGCAGCCCCAGGAGCGCGGGCGTCCGTGCCGGCGTCACTGCGCCTCGACGTGATCTCGTCCGCGAAGGAATGTCCGGGCGACTGCATCCACGTCGTGCGCGACGACGACGACGTCGAGGTCGCAGGCCCGGACGCGCAGTCCTGAGATTCGCCTCAGGCGCCGGGCGTGTCGTCCGGCGTCTTCGTGGGTCGCCGCTGCCGAGCCGGAGCAGTGACGCCGGGCGCGAGCCGGCGTGCGGTGACCAGAAACGCGGTGTGGCCGATCATCCGGTGCTCTGGGCGGACCGCCAGGCCCACCACGTGCCAGCCGCGGATGAATGTCTCCCAGCTGCTCGGTTCGGTGAACCGACCGTCGACCCGCAGCGCCTCAACCAGGCGGGACAACTGGGTCGTGGTGGCCACGTAGCCGATGAGCACGCCGCCCGGTCGCAGCGCCGGCACCACGGCCGGCAGCACCTCCCACGGGCTGAGCATGTCGAGGATCACCCGATCCACCGGCTCGTCCTCGGGGTGCTCGAGGACATCCTTGCGCCGGAGTGTCCAATTTGCCGGGCTCTCCCCAAAGAAGGTCTCGACGTTGCGGACGGCGAAATCGGCGTGGTCGTCGCGCACCTCGTAGGACAGGACGTGCCCGCCGGAACCGACGGCGCGCAGCAGCGAGCAGGTCAGCGAACCTGACCCCGCGCCCGCCTCCAGCACGGTGGAGCCGGGACACACATCGCCCATCGAGACGATCTGCGCCGCGTCCTTGGGGTAGATCACCGCGGCGCCGCGGGGCATCGACAGCACGAAGTCACTCAGCAGCGGGCGCAGCGCGAGGTACTGCGTTCCGGACGTCGAGGCCACGACGCTGCCCTCGGGCGCGCCGATCAACGCGTCGTGCTCGATGGCGCCGCGGTGCGTGTGGAACTGCTTGCCCTCGACGAGGGTGACCGTGTGCAGCCGGCCCTTCGGATCGGACAGTTGGACGCGCTCCCCCGCCTCGAAGGGACCGGATCCGGGAGCCTTGGTCATGTAGCGCCTTTGAGTCGGCGAGCGAAGTCGGCGGTGGCGATGATCCCGGCCGGCGAGCCGTCGGGCCGGACCGCGAGGTACTCCCGCGCCGGCAGCGCCTGCATCCGGTTGAGCAAGGCCTTCGCGTCGATGTCGGCCGGCACCATCAGTCCCGGTTCGAGCGGGCGGGCGACGTCGACGACCTGCGTCCAGGGCCGGCGTTCGGGCGGGACGGCGCCGATCAGCGTTTCGTCCACGATGGCGGAGGGTTGATCGGTCGCGTCGAGGAGCACCAGCCCCCGCGCGTTGCCTTCCCACACGCGCCGCAGTGCCTCGGCGACCGAGAGGTCCGCGGGCAACAGGAGCCCGGGGCGCAGCAGATCGGCGATGTCCACCTCGGGCAGGCGGGCCAGAAGCGCGGCGACCTTGAGGGACTGGCTGGCGCCGATCCACAGGTACGCGGCGAGGGCGAGGCTCAGGATGCCGGCGGCGATCCCGACCGACGACCGGTCGACGATCAGACCCGAGATCGCGACCAGCACGGCGAAGCCGCGGCCGCCCCAGGCGGCGACGCGGGTGCCGGTCAGGGCCGAGGCGCCGAAGCCCCAGACGGCTGCGCGCAGCAGACGCCCGCCGTCCAATGGCAGGCCGGGCAGCAGGTTGAAGGCGGCGAGAATGATGTTGCTCCACGCCAGGAGGGCAAAGAGGACACCGATCAGCGACGACGACGGCATCGCCAGGTAGCCGCCCCAGGCACCGGCGGCGAGGAGCACCGAGACGAGCGGTCCCGCTGCGGCGATGAGCAGTTCGTCGCGTGGCCGATCGGGTTCGGTCTCGATCTCGGACACGCCTCCGAGCATGAACAGGACGACGCGCCGTACCGGGTGCCCCAGCGCGATGCTGACCAGCGTGTGGCCCAGCTCGTGGGCGAGGATGCACAGGGCGAACAGGACCGAGAAGCCGAACGACGCGAGGTAGGAGGTGCTGTCGCTGACGCCGGGAACGGCGGCGCGCACGATGGGCCCATAGATGACTGTGAGCAGCACCCCGATGAGCAGCCAGGATGGTGAGACAAGGATCGGTACGCCGCGCACCCGGCCGAGTTGGAGCATGGGCCGAGACCGCTGGGTCGGCGGCTGGTTGCTCACACGGCGATGTTACGGGCAGCCCCCTGACTAAACGGTTACCGTACGCAGAGTGACCGACGACGCTGAACTGCGCGCGCGCATCGAGGCCCAGGTGGCTGCTCGACGTGCCGGCGGCTCGTCGGCGGCGACCGGACGCCCGAGCCGAGACGCCCAGGACGACGGGCAGGACGCGGCGGCAACGCCC
>JAOPVG010000330.1 GCA_025966255.1 Jatrophihabitans sp. | reverse complement strand
TCCGCCCACTTCGCCGTCATCGTCGGCCACCGGGTCGCCGCCGCTGGCCACCGCGGCGCCCACGGCGTCGGGACCAACGGCCACGAGCTCCGGACCAGCGGCCACGAGGTCCGGACCAGCGGCCACGCCGTCGACCGCGCCGCCCACGCCGTCGAGCGCGCTGCCCACGCTGACGGTTGCGCCGACCGCGTCAGCCACCACGTCAGCCACCACGTCAGCCACCGCGTCAGCCATCGCGACGCCGACGCTGCCCGGCTGCGGGCCGCCCGAGCCGGCGCCGCGCACCTCGCCCACCGTCATTCCGACGTCGTCCCCTGCCCCGACCCGCTGAGGGCTCACCCGGGTCCGGTCCGAAGCACCCACGTGGCGATCTCGGTGCGGGTGGTGAAGCCGAGCTTGGCGAGGATGCTCCGCACATGCGTCTCGACGGTGCGCTCGGACAGGTACAGGCGCCCGGCGATCCCCCGGTTCGACATGGCCTGCGCGACGAGGCCGGCGATCTCGGACTCGCGGGCCGTCAACGGCGAGGCCGTGCGGCGGGCGGTCCGCAGCGTCCCGGTCAGCGCCGCCGCCGTCGCGAGTGGCCCCGGCATGTCGAGTCGCCGGAACTCGGCGGTGGCCTGCGCAAGTAGCTCCGTCGCCGCCTGCCCGTCCTCCGGATCCCGCTCCCGGTCGATCGCGACCAGAGTCTGCGCCCAGCCGAGCCGGCTCAGCGCGGTGAATGGTCGCGCGCCGGCTCGAACGTTCATCGGCACAGACCTGCGGTAGTGCGGGAGGGCGTCGTCATGCTTCCCGGCAACCCGGGCGAGGTCACCCAGCATCCGGGCGTTCGCACCGTGGCAGAACATACCCCCGGACCCGTCACCGCCGTAGTAGGCGCCCGTGTCGAGCAGCGCGGTATAGGCCGAGGCGGCCACCTCCGCGTCGTCGAGCAGCACGGCCGTGAGCCCAACCATGTACACCGTCGGCGCCCATCTGACACCTACCGGGAAGGACGCCGGGATGTCCCGGAACGCCTCGAACTCGGCCCGCGCCAGATCCAGCTCGCCGGCGACCGCGTGCTGCATCGGGAAACTGATCCGCACGAGGGGCATCGACGGCGCGAACGAGATCATCTCCTCCCAGTCGGCCGGCATCTCGTCCGCATCACCACGCAGCACCGCCATCTGGCCCGCGAAGGCCACGGACAGACCGAACAGGGAGACATCACCGACCCGCAGGCCCAGGTCGCTCGCGGCGACGTTCTCCCGCCGCGCCAGCCCGAAGTCGCCGATCATCGCGGCCCGCATGGCGACATGGCGGTGGTGGTGCCAGCGGGCGAGCTCGGAGCCACGCTTACGGGCAACCCGATCGATCTCGTCCGTCTCGCGATCGAACTCGGCGATATTGCCGAGCTGCAGCGCCGCTCCGGCCCGCCAGAGGTGCCCCCACAGCGCGGCAATCGGCTGCTGCGCGCTGACGCCGAGCTCCACAGCCCGGCGACCGAGCTCGAGCCGTTCGGTGACCGTGCTCGGTATCGAGATCGCGATGTGCCGGGCGGCGATCGCTTCCAGGATCGCGGCCGGATCTCCCGACTGGTCGGCCTCGGCCAGCGCCTCGCCCGCGAGGTCGGCCGGTCGGGAGCCGCCTTCGCTCTCCGCGAGTCCGACCGCGACCTGGGCCAGCAGCCGGGCCCGCGTCGTGTGATCGCCGTCGTCGACGAGCGCGAGCGCGCGTTCACAGATCGACGGAATCAGCTGGGCGAACAGTGGGTGGCCGACGCCGTGCACCACCAGCGCGGCTCGGGCCAGGAGGTCGGCGCGGCCGGACGCTTCGGCCAGGTCCGCCGCCTCGACGCAGGTCTGCATGCTGGCTTCGATGCGGTTGGACAGGAGTAGCGCCTCGGCGAGGCGGACGAGCAATCTTGCGCGCTCCTCGTCGGAGGCACCCCGCCGCAGCGCGCAATCGACCGCGAGGTCAGCGAAGCGCGTCGCGTCGTCGTACGCCAGGGCCGCCCGCGCCTGATCGTCGGCGGCCTCGGCCCACGACTGGCAGTGGGCGATCGCCGCCGACCCGTCCACGCGTTGCCAATGCGTCGCGATCGGACCGGCCGGGGCCGATGCCGCGGCCAGCGCTTCCGCCGCCCGTCGGTGGAAGATGTCCCGCTGCGCCCGCGACAGCTCGCCGTACACCGCGTCGCGGACGAGCGCGTGCTCGAACTGGGTCCCATCGGCGGTCTCGCGCAGAACTCCGACCCCGAGGGCTTCGGCCAGGAGGCCGTCGACCGCGCTGCGCGACCGGTCGATCATCGCCGCCAACGGGTCGGGGAAGATCCGCTCACCCAACACGCTGGCCGCGTCGATGAGATGCCGGGCATCGGCGCCGAGCGGCTCGACCTTCGCCACCACGAGCCGGCGGAGCTGCGGACGGTCGGTCATCAGCCGTTCCAACGCCGTCGGGTCGTCCGGCGTGGCGCGGGCGGCGAGGTCCTCGGCGACGAGGCGGATCAGCAACGGGTTGCCGCCTGTGCGTTCGTGGAGTTCCGCGGCGAGTGCGGGATCGGCAACGGTCCCGGTGAGCTGGGGCAGCCATGCGCCGACCTCGGCAGCGGACAGTCCGGGCAGGGTGATGGGACGGGCCGTCGCCCCACGAAGCAGATCAGGCAACACGTCGGCCAGCGGCCCGGACGACGAGTCGCGGTGGGTCACGACGACGGCCAGTCGATGCTCGCCGAGCTCGGCCACCAGGTGACGCAACAACAGCGCCGACATGCGATCGGCCCAGTGCATGTCCTCCAGCACCAGCAACAGGCCGGTGTCCGCGGCGCGGGCGTAGAGCAGATCGGAGACCGCGACGAAGAGCCGGAACCGCGCGGCCGCGTCGGACGCACCCAGGCCGGTCTGGTCGCCCGGGCGGCCCAGGTCGCCCAGCGGCAGCGAATCGGCGCCCGGCCAACCCCGGATGAGGCGAAGCCACGGCCACAGCGGTGGGGCACCCGGGTCGTCGATGGCGTAACCGCGGGCCACGTGCAGCCCGAGCGGGCCCGCGCCGACGACGGCGGCCTCGGCCAGGCGGGTCTTCCCGATCCCGGCCGGGCCGCCGATGAGCAGCAGCCGGCCGCTGCCTTCCTGCGCGGCGGCCAGGGCAGCGGCGAGCTCGGTCTGCTCCCCCGTCCGGCCGACCATCGCCTGCACGGCGTCAAGTATCGAGCCAAACGCGCGGAATCAGTACCCACCTAAGGGGCAGTACTGAGGCGGCCGAGCCGGCTGGCGGCGAGGGTGCTTTCACCAACCACCACAGCCCCAGGAGGACACCATGTACGCCCAAGTCATCTACCTCGACGGTCCGCGAAGCGCAGAGATGGTCGCGGCATCCGATCGCGCCGGCCGCGAGCGCCTGACTCCGGCGACGCTCGCCGACGCGCAGTTCGCCGCCGACCACGTCGCCACCTACGTGCTGCGCCAGCCCGACGGCAGCGAGATCGTCATCATCATCACTGGCACCGAGGCCATGCTCGACCGCGGCGCCGAGTTGATCATGGACACCGAGCTGCTGCCCGGTGAGGACCCGGCGCTGCTGCCCGGCCCCGACCGGATCGAGCGCTTCACCGTCGTCCACGCCGTCGAGCACGGCCGGGT
>JAOPVG010000310.1 GCA_025966255.1 Jatrophihabitans sp. | reverse complement strand
AACTGGCCGACGTCCCCGACGAGCGACTCGGTGCGGCCTTCGTGTGCGCGGTCGCCTACGTCGCCGCAGACGGCACGGAGATCCTCACCGATGGCCACATGCCGGGCCACCTCATCCGCGAGCCGCGCGGCTCGAACGGCTTCGGCTACGACCCCATCTTCGTGCCGGACGGACACACCCGCACCAGCGGCGAACTCGACCCGGAGACGAAGGACGCCATCAGCCACCGCGGTCAGTCGCTCCGCAAGCTGGCCCACAAGCTCGCCGACCAGCCCACCGACACATCTGGAGACGCGTGACCCCGACCACGACCGCCTGGGCGGCCACCGACGCCACCTCGCCACTTGCGCCGATCGAGATCCCACGCCGGGACGTCGGAGCGCAGGACGTCCGCATCGACATCACCTACTGCGGCATCTGCCACTCCGACCTCCACACCGTGCGCGGCGACTGGAAGGGCACCGCCTACCCCTGCGTGCCCGGGCACGAGATCGTCGGCCGGGTCGCCGAAATCGGTTCGGACGTCACCCGGCATTCGGTCGGCGACCTCGTCGGCGTGGGCTGCATGATCGATTCCTGCGGCGAGTGCGCCGAGTGCCGCGACGGGCTGCAGAACTACTGCCGCAAGGGCTCGACCATGACCTACAACAGTCGCGACGCCCACAGCACCGCCCCGCGCACCCTCGGCGGGTACTCGGGGTCCATCGTCGTCACCGAGGGTTTCGTCGTCGCCATACCCGAAGGTATGGACGCCGCGGCCGCGGCGCCGATTCTGTGTGCGGGCATCACCATGTACTCGCCGCTGCGCCATCACGGCGTCGGCCCGGGGTCGAAGGTCGGCGTGGCCGGCTTCGGCGGCCTGGGCAGCGTGGGCGTCAAGCTGGCCAAGGCGCTCGGCGCCGAGGTCACCGTGATCACCCGCTCGGACGGCAAGGCCGACGACGCGATCAAGGCCGGCGCCGACCATGTCCTGGTCTCGACCAAGCGCGTGGAGCTGGCCCGCGCCGCCCGCTCCCTCGACCTCGTGCTCAGTACCGTCCCGAGCCGCCACGACCTGATGCCCTACCTCGGTCTGCTCAAGCGCGACGGCGCGTACGTGGTGCTGGGCGCGCTCGAGCCCCTCACCGAACCGGTGCACGGCGGTTTACTGGCCGGCAATCGGATCAGCGTCACCGGATCGATGATCGGCGGCATCCCCGAAACGCAGGAAGTGCTCGACTTCTGCGCCGAGCACGGCCTGTCCGTCGACGTCCAGGTCATCGGCGTGGACGGCATCAACGACGCCTACGATCGCCTCGCCGCCGGTGACCCGGATTTCCGCTACGTCATCGACATGTCCACGCTGCGATCAGTCTGACGAGCGCTTCCGACGCAGCGGTGGCACCATCATCTTCGGTGACCAGCGAGCGTGATCGTGTCGCCGCCGGTTCGGGTCGGCGGACGGTGCCGAGCGATCCCGTGCTCATCGATCTGGCCGACAAGGCCGCAGCCCGGCTACCAGAGCTGTGCCGCGGAGTCACTGACGAGATCTGCGCCCAGATGCGCGTCTACGGCCTCGGTACGACGGTCCCGCGCCCGGACCTCGAGACGTCGGTCGAGGCCAATCTGCGGACGATGATCACTGCGCTCACCGACCCGGGATCGATCGACCTCGGGCAGGCGCGGGTCACGGGGACGCGCCGCGCGCAGCAGGGCGCTCCATTGCCCGAAGTGCTGCGGGCGTTCCGAATCGGTTTCTCCGCGCTCTGGGATCTGCTGCTCGATGTGGCGTCCGGATCGGGCGAGCCGGAACTGCGCGCGCTGATCGCGACGGCCACCTCGTTCTGGTTCCTGATCGACGAGTACCTCGAAGCGGTCACGGCCGCCTACCGTGAAGCCACCACCGAACTCGTCCGGTCGCAGCGAGCGCGGCGAGCAACGCTGCTCGACACGCTGTTCTCCGGCGGCGTGGTCAACGAGCGGGCCATGTGGGACGTCGCGCAGGTGCTCGACATGCCGCACGACGGCGTCTACGTCGTCATCGCGGCCGAGAGCGGTGACCTCGGATCGCTGCTGCCGGGCTACGAGCGGGCGCTCGCCGACCGCCGGGTCGGATCCGTGTGGCGGCACAACTCCTCCTACGAGCTCGGCATCGCCTCCATCGGGACGGGGGATCGGGTATTCGACGTCGTGCAGGTGCTGGCGGCGCACGCCCGAGCGAGGGTGGGCGTGAGCCCGACCTTCACCGGACTGGAGAACACACCAAGGGCGCTGCGGCTCGCGCACGTCGCCCGGGCCAGCGTGGCGACCGGCGAGTCGTGGGTGGCCTCGTTCGAGGACGCACCGCTGGCGATGCTCGTCGCCGCGGCACCCGATGAGTCGGTGGACATCGCCGCTCGCGTGCTGCGGCCGGTGCTGCGGCTCCCCGCGACGGAACGCGCCATGCTCCTGGACACCCTCGACAGCTGGATCCGCAGCGGCGGCTCGACGAAGGTCTCGAGCGTCGAGTTGCACTGCCATCCGAACACGGTGCGGTATCGGTTGCAGCGGCTGCAGAGCGAGTTGCGCCTGTCGTTCACCGACCCGAGCGCCTTGTCGCTGGTCGTTGTCGCCGTGCGGGCCTGGCGCCTGTTCGGCAGCGCAAAGTCGCTGCCAATGCCGGATTAACGCGCACCCGCGGAAGAAATTGCGCCTGTTTTCCGCACCTGCGGAATGCGGCGTCGGTGGGGCTTGCTCTACACGCCGCTGGTGCTAAGTAAGCGTTTTGTATCAGATACAAATCGGTGAGCTAACCGTTGGCGAATCACTGCTTCAAGTTGAGCCGGGTACAGGCCGGGGTTAACGTGAATCCGCTCATCCGGCTCGTATCGCCCATTTCTACTTCGATCATGGGGTTCGACTTCTGCGTGAACATACCTTGAGGTTTGGTACCTCCCCGGCGTACCAAACCTCGCCCATGACGAATGAGAGGAAGTTCCATGACCGCTACCCGACGCCCGACGTCTCATGCCTCCCACCCAGGCGATGAGCCTGGTCGGCCCCTCCCGTACCGGCGGGTGGCCCAGGCGCCGGACGGTGGCATCGAGGCCGCGACGTCGGCCGTCGACGCAGAGGCCGGCGCGGCCGGGGACCGGAGCGGGGTCGGCCGGCGCAACTTCCTGAGCTGGGCGATTGCCGCGCCGACCCTGATGGTGGGGACGTCGCTCATCGCGGGGACCGCCCACCCGCAGCCGGCCGATGCCTCGATACCGGCCATCCCCGAGCCGGCCGACCTGTTCGACCTCACCGATCTGCTGGACCTGGCCGCCCTGCCTACGTCGAACCTGATCACGATCACGGTGGACGAAGCCGGCAACGCCACGTTCGCGCTGCCCCGGGCCGAGGTCGGCCAGGGTGTCACGACGTCCACCTCGATGCTCATCGCCGAAGAGCTCGACCTGCCGCTCTCGAAGGTTAAGGTCAGCCTGGCCGACGCCCGCCCAGAGTTGCTGTTCAACCAGCTGACGGGTGGCTCCAGCACCACCACGTCGACGCACCACGCGATCCGCACCGCCGCCGGTCACGCTCGCGTCCGGCTCATCGAGGCCGCGGCGAAGAAGTGGGGTGTCCCGGCCGCCAGCCTGACTACCAGCAACGGCGTCGTGAAGTCCACGACCGGCGCGACAGCGAGCTACGGCTCCCTCGCCGTGGCCGCGGCGGCGTCGAAATCCACCGTGCTCCAAGTGACGCTCAAGCCGCGGTCGCAGTTCACCATGATCGGGACGCCGCAGAATCGCGTCGACGCACTCGCGGCGGTCACCGGGCGCAAGACCTTCGCGATGGACCTCAAGGTCCCCAACGCGCTGCCGACGATGGTTGCGCGACCGCCGACGATCAATGGCAAGCCCAAGTCGGTCAGCAACCTGGGCGCCGTCAAGGCGATGCCGGGGATCACCGACGTCGCGATGATCTCGACGGGCGTTGCGGTCCGCGGTGCGACGTTCGGGCAGTGCATCGACGCCATTCGAGCGCTCCAGGTCACCTGGACGGCGGGCACCGAGGACGGCAAGTCCGATGCGTCGGTGTTCAAGGAACTCAAGAACGCCGAGATCCCCCTCATCGTCCCCAAGGTGCCGGTACTCACCAAGACGATCGAGGGTTCGTTCAAGTTCAACTTCCGGAGCAACAGCCCCCTCGAGACCGGGGCTGCGGTGGCCAACTACACCGCGGACGGCGTCGAGGTGTGGGGCTGTTTCAAGATCCCGATCGTCCTCGCGGAAGACATCGCGAAGAAGTACAACCTCGCCCAGCACAAGGTGAAGGTGCACGTCGTCGAGGGCGGCGGGTCGTTCGGTCGGCACCTGTTCAGCGACACTGCCCTCGAAGCGGTCGAGGCGGCCAAGGCCTTCGGCAAGCCGGTCAAGCTGATGTGGAGCCGCACCGACGACTTCCGACAGGGCCGGGTTCACCCGGCCGCGACCTCGCGGGTGCGGGCGACGTACCTGCTCGGCAACGTGCTGACCTACGAGCAGCGGCACACCAGCATCTCGACCGACTACACCCACGGTCTCGGCGAGATGCTCACCGCGTTCTCGGCGAAGCTGCCCGGTGGGAACTACACGTTCGCGCAGTCAATCTTCGTGCTGACCCAGACCGTGTCGTACAACTACGGCGTCACCACCCAGTTGCTCAACGAGGTCGACATGGGCTTCAACACGGGCAGCATGCGCAACATCTACTCGCCCGACGCGCGCACGGCGCAGGAGCTGATCACCGACCAGATCGCGAAGGTGGCCGGCAAGGATCCGTACGCCTTCCGGCGCTCCTTCATCAAGAACGCGCGCGGCAAAGCCGTGCTGGACAAGGTGGCGCAGGTCGGCAACTGGGGTCGCTCCATGCCGGCCGGCACGGCTCAGGGCATTGCGGTGCACAACGAGTACAAGGGGTGGTGCGCCTGCCTCGTCGAGATCGACACCCGGCCGCCCACGATCAACCGTGACGTGCGGGACGCCTACACCGGGCCGCGGGTCACCAAGGTCGTCTTCGCCGTCGACGTCGGGCTGGTCATCAACCCGAAGGGACTCGAGGCGCAGATGCAGGGCGGCATCATGGACGGCATCGCGCAGACGCTGACGTCAAGCCTGCACCTCAAGGACGGGTACTTCCTCGAGGGATCGTGGGACCACTACTTCTACAGCCGGCAGTGGAACGTCCCGCCGGAGATCCAGGTCATTGTCATGCCCTCGACGAGTAACACGCCCGGCGGTGCCGGGGAGTTCGGCGTTGCCGCGTCGATGGCAGCGACGGCGTGCGCCTACGGACGGGCCACGGGCGTGATGCCGACCGAGTTCCCGATCAACCATCAGGATTCGGTCAGCCACTTCAAGCTCATCCCGAATGTGCCGTCGACGCCGCAGAGTCCGACCGACGGCCTCATCCACGACATCAGCGACTGACCGGCGAGCTAGAAGGAGCCCCCGTGCCCACCCACTCGTTCATCCTGAACGGCACCAAGGTCAGCGTCGATGTCGAGGACGACGTGCGGCTGCTCTGGGTCCTGCGTGACGTGCTCGGCGTCACCGGGCCCAAGTACGGCTGCGGCCTGAACGTCTGCAAGGCCTGCACCTCGCACGTCAACGGCAAGGCGTTCAATCCCTGCTCGGTGCAGGTGAAGGACATCAAGGCCACCGACGAGATCACCACCATCGAAGGTCTGCCGGCAACCGTCGGCAAGGACCTGCACCCCATGCAGGAGGCGTGGCTCGAGCAGGACGTCGCGCAGTGCGGCTACTGCCAGCCCGGCCAGATCATGAATGCGGTCGCGCGGGTCAATCAGGCCAAGGCCGAAGGCCGCACCCTCACCGACGCCGACTTCGACGAGATCCGCAACATCTGCCGCTGCGGCACGTACCACCGAATCCGGCTGGCGATCGCGGCCGGCGCCGCGAACATGTGACCCGCGACGACGGGCGATCAGGGCAGACCGTCAGCTGAGCGAGACCAACGACGTCACGTCATCGCTGGGCAGCCGGCCGTCCGTCCAGGCCGACACGCCGACCTCGACGAGATTCACCGCGCCCTCGTAGTTCGACAGGAACGCAGTGTCGGCCGCATCCCGACCCGTGGCGATGCGCAGCAGGCTCGTCCGCGGCGCGAGCAGGGTGGCGTCGACGACGCGCCACTCGTCGTCCAGCGCGGCCTCGACGACGGCGTGGAAGTCCATCGGGTCAAGACCGGGCGCGTACACCGCCACCAGCCGGGCCGGGACGTCGCGGGCCCGCAACAACGCAGTGACGAGGTGGGCGTAGTCCCGGCAGACGCCGTGCCGGGCCAGCATCGTGTCGACAGCGCCGTCGGTCGGGCCGCTGCTGCCCGGCACGTAGTCGAGCCGGGCGCCCACCCACGACGACACGGCATCCAGGAGGTTGCGCGGCCCGTCCACGCCGGCGAACTCCGCCCGGGCGACCGCCTCCAGGCGATCGGACTCGGCATAGCGGCTCGGGCGCAGGTAGCGCAGTCGGTCGGTCGGGTTGACCCGCGCCGGCGCCGCGCGCCCGGTCACGGTGGCCGCGTAGTCGACGGTGACCCGGCCCGGCGTGACGCGCAGCTCGTGGATGCGCCCCGACGCCGGTGCGGCCAGCTCCCTCGCCGGCACCGACTGACCGTCCTGCGCGATCGTCAGGGTCTCCTCGAGCGCTGCGGGTGACGGGTCGGCGACGGCGAGCTCCAAGGCGAGCAGCGCCGGCTCCTGCACGTCGAGGACGAGGTGGGCTTCGACGTGCCGGGTCATGTCGCTCATCCCTTGATTGTCGGGGACGGCCGCGGCTGCGATGACCACATCCGCGCCTGATCCGATCACGGTGCAGCGCGGGCCGGTTTGGGTAGACCTTGATCCACGGCGGGCTGGATTCGGGCGACAACCGGGAGGTGGGACCGTGCGAGTGCGCACTCTCGCTGCCGCCGCCCTGGCTCCGTTGGCGCTATCCGGCCTGGTCGCGTGCACCCCATCGGCCCGGTCGGACGACGCATCGCGAGTCGCCGTGCGCTTCGCCGCCGCCGTGGCCGGCCGCGAGGGCAGCCAGGCCTGCTCGTTACTCACCCAGAAGGCCCGCGAATCGGTTACCGGAGCCACCAACGCCACGTGCGCCGCCGCCGTCCTCAACGTCCAGGAGCGGGGGACGGGCGTGGGGCAGGTCGAGGTCTGGGGCGACGCGGCGCAGGTCCAGGTGGGAACCGACGTGGTCTTCCTGCTCCACCTGCCCGACGGTTGGCACGTGTCCGCGGCGGGCTGCGTGCCGCAACCGTCCGCTCCCTACAAGTGCGACGTGGACGGCTGACATGCGGTTGATGTTCTGGGGCACCGCAAGCTTCGTCCTGATCGGCCTGCTCTACGTCATGGCCATCGGTTGGGCCCATCGATGAGCCCGCAATCGCCGAATCGGTTTTTCCGGGACAACGGGCTGACCCTGACCTTCTGGCTCCTCCTCGTGTTGGCCCTGGTGGGCCAGGCCTTCTCCGGCAACGCCGAGTTCAACCACCAGCAGATTGTGGACGGCGCCCAGCAGCTCTCGCTGTGGCAGTACGTCACCTCAACCAGCTTCGCGGTGGACGTGGCCGAGAACTGGCAGTCGGAATACCTGCAGTTCGCCCTCTACATCGTGGCGACGGTGTGGCTGGTGCAGCGCGGGTCGAGTGAGTCCAAGAAGGTCGACCAGATCGGCACGCAATCCGACCAGGATCAGGACGTGGGCCGCCATGCGAGGCCGGACTCGCCCGCGTGGGCCCGCGCCGGTGGGTTGCGGACCGCCCTGTACGGCCGATCGCTCGGCGCGATCATGACGTTTTTCTTCCTGATGTCGCTGGCCGCGCAATCCGTGGCCGGCCAGGCGGCCAACAACGTCAATCTGCTGCACCAACACGAGGACCCGGTGAGCTGGCTCGACTACGTCACCTCCGCCGACTTCTGGAATCGGACGACGCAGAACTGGCAGTCCGAGTTCCTGGCCGTGGCGTCGATGGCCGCCTTCGCCATCTACCTCCGGCAACGCGGCTCGCCCGAATCGAAACTGGTCGGCGCGCCGCACGACGCCACGGCTCTGGACAGCTGATCGACTCTCAAGTGGGTTGCCTCGCGGCGCCTGGTGGCGCAAGATTCTTGGTCCGGGACGTGCCTCAGACAGCGGGGCGCCTCGGTGGTACTTGATCGGAGCGCGGCATGCACACGTTGATGAGCACGGTTGCCTGCCCGATATGTGGGCAGCCGGCCACGATCACGATCTTCGAGCTGGTCGACCCGCGCACCGGGGCCGACACCCACGAATTCGAGTTCTCCTGCAC
>JAOPVG010000325.1 GCA_025966255.1 Jatrophihabitans sp. | reverse complement strand
CGGCCGCGCTGCCGCGGCCGAACACGAGCACGATCACCGGCGTCATAGCCACGAACGGCACCGACCGAATCATCAATGCGACAGGAAGGAAGGTCTGCTCGAGCACGCGGGACAGGGTGAACGCGGTGGCGACAAGGACTCCGACCGCCAGCCCGATCACGAATCCGATCGCGGCATCGGTCAGGGTCACGCCGAGCGCGCCAGTGATTGCCGAGCGATGGGTGACGGAGTCCGGACCGGAGAACAGGTACGCCCACACCGCGGCCGGGCTCTTGCCGACCAACGGGCTGAGGCCGTACGCACGGAGGAACACCACCCAGGCTACGAGCACGATGGCGATGGTCGTGATCAACTGCAGGGTCGACCGGGCCGCCCGACCGAAAGCTCCAGTCATTCCTCCTCGGCCTTGGCGGGCGCGTCGTCCGACACCACTGGACTCGACGGCCTCGCCCGCGTCCACGGAGTCAGCGGACTCGACGATGGTCATCGCGGTGCTCCCGACCGGCCGTTGACCCACGGCGTCAACAGCCGCGCGACGAGGGCGATTGCTCCGTAAGCCACTCCGGCGACGACGGCCGCGACCAACGCAATCCCCCACGTGCGAGCGACATCGAGTTGCTGCTCCGCGATGGTCATCGACACGCCGATACCGCTGTCGACGTTGCCCAGGAACTCACCGATTATGGCACCGAGCAGCGCCGCGGGAGCGGCGATCTTCAGGGCGGCCAGGACTCCGGGAACTGCAGAGATCACCTGCACTCGACGCAGCTGCTGCCACCGTCCCCCGCCGTAGGCCTTCACCACGTCGAGGGTGACCGGGTCGGCGGCGCGCAACCCGACAAGGCTGCCGATGAGGGTTGTGAAGAAGACCGAGAGAGCAGACAACGCCACCATCGGGGTGCGGCCATTGAAGACGACGACCAGGATTGGGCCGACCGCGATGATCGGCATGCAGTAGCTCATCAGCCCCAGTTGCAGCGCCAACGCCTCGACGGGCGGGACCAACAACACCACGACGGCCAGGCCGATGGCTGCGACATTGCCCCAAAGGAATCCTTTGGCCGCCTCCCCCGCGGTCGCCCGGACGTTCGGACCGTAGAAGGTCCAGCCGTCGTGGAGGACCTGACGTACGACGGCCCAGGGCGTGGGCACCGCCGAACCCTTCGACAGCACCGTGACCGCGAGCAGCCACCACACGACGAGCAGCACGACCACCCCGAGCGCGCCACCGAACGAGCGCGCGTCCGGCCGGCTACCCCGGCGACGGGTGGGAACGGCAGCCGCATCCAAATCGACCGATGGGATGGACATCAGCGATTGCCCACCGGCTGCGTCCGTCGCTCGAAGAGCAACGCCGACAGGTAGTCGTGCAGCCGGTGGAACTCCGGTGTCCGTTGGATCTCCGGCGCCCGTGGGCGGGGCAGGTCGATGGGCACGACCTCGATGACGCGGCCCGGGCGAGCACTCATCACGGCAACGCAATCCGAAAGGAATACCGCCTCGCTGATGCTGTGCGTGACCATGAGGGTGGTGGTTCTGCGTTCGGCCCAGACCCGCAACAGCTCGACATTGAGGCGTTGGCGGGTCATGTCGTCCAGCGCGCCGAACGGTTCGTCCAGCAGCAGCACCTGCGGTTCGATGACGAGCGCTCGGGCGATCGCGACCCGCTGCCGCATCCCGCCGGACAGCTGAGCCGGCCGGGCATTGCGGAACTCCTCCAACCCGACGAGTTTGATCAGCTCGTCCACCGTCGCGGGGTCGGCTTTCACACCCGCGACTTCGAGCGGCAGCCGGATGTTGCCGGCCACCGAGCGCCAGGGCAGCAACGCCGGATCCTGGAACGCGATCCCGAGGTGATGGCGGCGGACCAACTCGCGAGGGGACTCGCCATGGACGGCGGCGCTGCCGGACGTCGGCTGCTCCAGGCCGGCCAGGACGCGTAACACCGTCGACTTGCCACAGCCCGACGGGCCGAGCAGGGTGAGGAACGAACCTTCGGTCGTGTCCAGGTCAACGTTGTCCAAAGCGGTTACGCCGGTGCGCCGCCCTAGCCGGAACTGCTTGGTCAACCCTCGTAGTGAGATACCGCCGCCCGGCGGGGTCTCCACCGCGCCACCCATTCCGCCGATGGCCGCCGTCAAGAGCCAACCGCCTTCAACGGCACGCCGCTGGTGACCAGCGAGGGTTGGGCCTTGTAGATCTCGTCCAGCAGACTTAGGTCGAACAGCTTGTCGGCGGTCAACTTTGACCCCGACAACGCCATGATCTGCATGTTCGTGTTGATCAGTTGGGGAGTCATCGTGAACAGGCCGTTCTTGACCGTGTCGGCCGAGACGATGAGCTTGTTCGCGGCGATCGCTTCCTGGGTCTGCTCGCCGACTTCGAGGCCGAGGTTGGTGCCGTACTTCGTCGCGGCGAGGGTCGCGCCCTTCTTCGGGTCGGTCAGGTTGTCCTTCCAACCGCGAAGCTCGGCGCGCAGCACGGCCTTCAGCGCATCGCGCTTCTTGTCGATCGAGTCCTGAGTCGTGATGAAGACCTGCCCGACGAGGGCGTAGTTGTGGTCGGCCAGCAGGAAGTAGCTGGCGGCGAATCCCTTCTGCTTCAACGCGATCGGCTCGTTCGTCGAGAAACCGAACCAGCCGTCCACCGAGCCCGTCGTCAGCACCAGGGGATCGAATTGCACGGGAACGGTCGTCAGCGACTTCGGATCGATGTTGTTGGCTTTGAGGAATGCCTGCCACGGCGCCATGTTCGCCGCCTGCACACCGATCTTCTTTCCCTTCATCGCCTCGGGGTTCGGGATGGGGTTGTGATCCATCGACAAGATGCAATACGGGTTCTTTTGATACGTCGCGCCGATGATCTTCAACGGCGCACCCTGTTCGACTGCCGCGGCGGTGATACCCGGTGACGAGAGCCCGATGAACGCCTTGCCTTGCACCAGATCGGTCTCCGCGGGCGTGGCGGTGGGGCCGCCCGCGATCAGGTTGACGGAGCTGAATCCCTCGTCGATGAAATAGCCCGACGAGTCAGCGATGAACTCGCCCGCGAATTCCACGTGCTTGATCCAGTCGAAGCGGAAATTCAACGCGCCGAGCGAGCCGGAGGCGGCTGACCCGCCACTGGACGTTGCGGCCGCCGTCCCGCCCTTGGAGCCTGAGCTGCAGGCCTCGAGGAGACCACCGCCCAGTACGAGCGCGGCCAGCCCGGCGCCGCGAACCAGCAGCGTCCGGCGGTCGATCATGTTGGACATGAGGTCTCCTCTTCGGGGTCTTACGATGAGTACTGACGGCGATGTGTCGGCGCCGCTGCGCCGACGTTTCAGAGATCGGCGGTCAATTCGAGGGTCATGCGTCGGCGGCGGCGGTCAGCCGCTTCGCCACGTCGTCGCAGCTGGTCACCTCAGCGAAGGCATACGCCATGATCGTCAGCGTCGCCTTCTGCACCTCGGCGGGCGTGAGCGTGCCCCACCCGACGTCGGCGTACTCGCCGGCGGTCGTGCCGTCGGAGAGAAACACCACCTTGAACTCGCGATGATTGGCTTCGCGGGCCGTCGTCTCGACGCAGACATTGGTGGCGATGCCGCCAATGATCACAGTGTCGATTCCCTTTCCCCGCAGGATCAATTCCAGGTCAGTGCCGGTGAAGGAACCGAAGCGCGGCTTGATGAGAAAGATGTCGTCCGGACCGACTTTGAAGCCCGGGTGGATCGCCGCCGGTTCGCTGCTCTGGCTGATCAGCCCCTCGTCCCGCATGACCGGGAACATGTGCTCCAGCTGGCCGATGTTGGCTAGGTCGTCGCGAAGCATGTGCGCGGTGTAGATGACGGGCAAGCCGAGTGCCCGGCAGGTCGCGGCAAGTTCGTTCTTGCGTTCGAGGACAAGCAGTCCGTCGGGGGCAGAGATCGGTGCGTGCCCCTCCACGAACAGGTTCTGCAGGTCGACGACCACCAGCGCCGTCCGCGCGGGGTCCAGCTGCCAGGTGACCACGGTTCTCCTCGGGGCTATGGACTGTGTATAGACACCCTCGTCCTCCGAAAGCAGCGGTCACTACGGTCGCCCTCACCAAAACGCCTCGTCTTCTGTTGTGCCTTCCGACAGTCGGACGGTTCGGCGGACAGATCGCGTAACGGCACCGATACACAGTCATTGCGGCCACATTTCGCCATTCAGGCTGGGTAGATTCGAAGCCGGGCCGCCGCCACCACCTCGGGGGTGGCCGCGAGGAGATCACGTGGAATTAGGGCTAGGCCCGACAGCGCTCGAGCTCGCAGGTATGCACCTGCTGTCCGAACTTGCCCCGCTGGTCGACGAGATCACGACCCGCGTCTGGGAATCGGTACCTGCTTACAACGACATCTTGACCGACCGTGCTGCACTCGAGGAGCAGGTCCGCCCGAATATCGAGCACACGTTGGAATTCATGAGCAGTGGGCGGGACATCGACGACGACGACCGGAAGCGGCTGAACGTCCTAGGCCGAACCCGCGCACTTCAGGGCATCCCGCTCTCCGGGATGATCCAGTCCTGGCGCGTCGCCGAGCGGGTCCTGATCGACGCGTTCTGCGTCTTCTGCATTCGCGCCGGGTTCAACAGCGCCGAGCAGCGCAACGGCATCCGGGCAATCAGCGCGATCCTGGACAAGGCCGAAGTGACGACCGCCGAGGCTTATGTCGAGACCTACCGCCACCTGCAAAAGGACCACACCGACAGTGTCGCGGTCCTCGTGACGCGGCTCGTCGACGGCTCGGCCGGCGACCGGGTGGAGATCGACGCGCATGCGCGGCTCATCGGCGCCAATCCATCAGTGCCCTATCGGTGCATCGCCTTGACCGTTGTGAGCGATGACGTCGGCGAGGACGCGATGGCCGGACTCAGCAGGCTCCGACGCCACCTGCTCACCCGTCTCATCGAGGCGCGCAATCCGATGCCGATCGTCGGCGTTCGTGACAACGCACTGATACTGCTGATACCGGCCGGCAAACGGGACGCCTTGGCCGTGATCCGCCGGGCGCTCGACCCGCTGCCTTACCGCTTCGAGGTGGTGGCGGGCGTAGGCGACCTCTACGAGAGCCTCGCCGAGGCCCGGATATCGTGTCACCAGGCGTTGATGGCCCTCGAGGTGGGGCTCCGGCAACGGCGTGGCAATGAAGTGGTCATGTACGGCGACGTGGTCGTGGACGTGATGTTGTTGACCAACCCCGAAGCCGCGCACAAGTTGATCAGCAGTCACCTGAGGGCCCTCGAGTCGCATCCGCAACTGATCGAAACGATCAGCGAGTACCTGAGCCTCAGCATGTCCGCCCAGGCGACGGCCACCCGATTGGTGGTCCACGTCAACACGATCGCCTACCGGCTGCGACGGGTGCGGGAACTGACCGGTCATGATGTCCGCAACCCGACCGATGCGATCGGATTCTCCCTCGCACTGCGAGCCCAGAGCCTGCTCGCGAGCTAGTCAGCCGATCCCGGCGAGCTCGATGCACGCGCGAGCTTCGGTGATGACGTCCGCGGTGGAGCTTCCCGGAGTCTCGAGGAGAACGACGGTCTCCAGTCCGGCCTCCTGCAGCCGGTGGAGACGCTCGGCACACATCTCGCGGTCGCCGGCCACCACCAGCGCGTCGAGCAGGTCATCGCTGACGAGCTCGACGGCCGGTCGTCCAGCGAGCAGGGCCACGCGAAAACGCGTGGCCAGGTCAGGGTCGATGCCGGCCTGCCGGGTGATGTCGTGGTCGCCGTGGATCCCGAGAAACTTCGCGACCGTCGGCCGGATTGCGTTCCGAGCAGCGGCCGCGTCCGGTTCACATGACAACAGGGCGTACGCGGACATTCCGCACTCCGGCCGGGCGACCTGGCCGCGGGCCCAGCGGATGTAGTCAGGAGACGACAGAACCGACAGGAACACCCCGTCGGCGATCTGACCAGCGCGGGCGAGCGCGCGGGCCCCTTTGACACCGAGGACGATCGGCGGGTCGGTGCGCAGCGGAGAAAAGGACAGTTGCGCCTCGACGTCCCACCCCGCCCCGTGATGGCTCACCGCCGCGCCGGTCAGTACTCCTCGGATGATCTCGACGCACTCCGCCAGCCGGCCGAGCGGCGTCTCGAACGCAATGCCGAGTTGATCGGACATCCAGCGTCTGTTGCTGGCACCGAGTCCAAGTACCGCCCGGCCGGAGCTGAGCTCGTCCAGGCCGGCGAACTCCATCGCGGTCAACACCGGATGCCTGGTCCATGGGTTGACGACGCCGACGCCGAGAGCAACCCGGCTGGTCGAGGACGCGACGGCGCCGGCAAGAGCGAAGGCGCCGCGCTCGAAGTAGTCCTCCGACAGCCACACCTCGTCGAAGCCCGCCTGCTCGACGGCGACGGCGACCGCGACCGCCTCGTCCGCTCGACGGGTCCCGGACGGGGCGAACCCAACCTTCACGAGGCAGCGTTCATCGTGTGCTCGAGCGCGGCCAGGGTCGGCTCGATCACCGGCACCGCGGGCAGCATCGACGCAGTTGCGCCGATGTCCTTGAGTCCGGTGGAAGTACCGATGCACACCACGACGTCGTCCGCTCGCAGCTCGCCGCTCGCCCGCAAGGCACGCAACGCGGCCAGCGTGATGGCGGAGGATGCCTCGACATACATGCCTTCGAGGCGGGCCAGCATCTCTTGCGCGGCAAGGATGTCGCCGTCGCTCGGCGTCGCTACCGCCGTTCCTCTGGTGGCCGCGATCGCCTGGTGCCCCTGGAAGGTCGCGACCGGCGTCGCGATGGAGAACGCGACCGACGGACCGCTCTCGACCCGGCTGTCCCGGCCCGGTTGGCCGCCTGCCGATCTGGCGTACGGCCCGAACACCTCGGCCGCCACCAGGCGGGGCACCTGCGTGATCTCTCCGAGTTCGAGGAGGTCTGCGAAGCCACGCTGCAGCCCGACAATGCCGTCGCCGTAGGCCACCGGGGTGATCACGACGTCGGGCGCGCGACCGAGGTCTGCGACGATTTCGTAGGCGATGGTCTTGTAGCCGTCGATGGCGAAGGGGTTGGACCCGGCCGGTGGGTCGACGAAGCCCGACATCGGCATCCACCCGTGCGCACGGATCGCCGCACGCATGATCGCCCACCGATCGGACGGGTTTTTCAAGGCAACGACGTGAGCCCCGAACGACTGCATGAGCACTTTCATCGTCAGCGGAACCGACTCGATTGTCAGCGCTACGCACCTGATGGCCGCCGCGGCGGCGTAGGCCGCGACCGCTGCGCCGTGATTGCCCGTGCTCGACACGATCACGACCTCAGCGCCGGCCTCGCGGGCCTTGGTGATGCCGACGGCCGCCAGTCGGTCCTTGTACGACCAGGTCGGGTTGCGCGACTCGTCCTTCCAGTACAGCTCGCCGGTGTCCAGTTGCTCCGCGACCCGGCGGATCGGCAGTAGCGGCGTCGCTCCCTCGCCCAGCGACACAGGCACGGTCGCGGACCCCAGTGGGAGCAGGTCTCGGTACCGGAACAGCCCCGGTTGGGCGAGATCCGCGCGCAAGCCTCGAGGAAGCCGAGACAGCTCGTACACCGGCAACGCGTTCACGTGCTGGCCCTGAGCCTCGCAGGTTGCGCACATTTCGAAGGCTGACGACTCCGCGTAGTCCTGGCTGCAGCGCGGGCAACGAAGCGTGCCGGCGTAAGCGGTGCTCACGCGGCGATGATGCGCATGCCGCGATCGGTCACGGTGAACCGACGGTGCCCGTCAGCGGTGAGCACGATGGTGTCCTCCACCATCATTCCGCCCCAGCCAAGCACGTAATACGGCGTCTCGAGACAGAACGTCATGCCCTCCTCCAGGAGCGCGTCGGTTGCCCGATTGATGATGGGGGGCTCATAGACATCGAGCCCGATGCCGTGCCCGCAGTGCTGGCGGCGGTAGGGCGACACCCCATTCGCCTCCACGACGTCGAGGGCCAGCTCGAAGATCGACCGCGCGCTCACGCCAGGCCGGATTGCGGCGAGCTGCTGCTCCTCACCCTCCAGGATCGCCGCATACCGCTTCGCCTGGAGGCTGTCCGGTTCGCCGACTACGGCGGTCCGACCGATATCAGACCAGTAGCCGTCGACCACGCAGCCGACGTCGAAGCGAACCAAGTCGCCCGGCACGATGGCCTGGTCGGATGGGTACACGTCGGCGAACGCGCTCCGCGGCCCGGTGGTGGCGACGACGAACCTCGGTTCGGCACCGGCGGCGGCCATGTGGCTGGAGACGATAGAGGCGAGTTCACGTTCGGTGCTGCCCACGACCGCGGCCTCGATCGCGGCGGCGACGCCGTCCTCGGCCAAGCGGGCGCTCCGCTCCAGAAGCTCAACCTCGCCGGCCAGCTTGGCTGCGCGTACGCGCAGCGCCCACGAGGAGGCGTCGACGAATCGCACGTCGGGGAGTGCGACGGAGAGCTGGGCCAACGTCGACGGGTTGAGGGCTGCCTCGTCCACGCCGATCGCTGCCGTGCTGAGGTGGCACGAGGCCACCGCCGCGACCATCGCGTCGACGAAGCCGACATGCGCGTCGGGCGCGAACGCGGGCGGCAGCTCGGTGGCCGATTCGAAGTAGAACCGCCCGTAGGGCACGTAATCGTCGACGGCGATTGCGCTGTCCGTGGCCGGCGCGGAGTCGGCCACCGGTCCGACGACAACGGTCCGGTCCCCGCCCACCAACGCGCCCATGGACGGTATGCCGTGCACACTCGCGCCGAGGCTGCGATAGCCGGTGGCGTAGAGGACGTTAGCCGCAGAGACGGCCAGAAACGCGTCGAACGGAGCCGCTGCCAGATGTGCGCGCAACTTCGAGATGCGTTGCGCAATAAGCGAATCAGTCACGAAGATCCTCCGGTGCCCTGACCTGCGCCCGTTCGGGTGCGGCGGGCTTACCGTTCACGACGGCGATGACCGTCTCGGCGAATTGTTGCATTTGATCTCGGGTGTGCGAGACGTCATTGGACGCGAACAACAGCCCGGACAGTGTCGTGACGCCGGCCTCGGCGTAGCGCCCTACCTGGTCGATCACCCTCTCCGGGGTACCGATCAAGTTTCTTTCGGCCCAGTCCGCCTGGCGTCCTTTGAGGGTCGATTCGGAGAGCGAGCGCATGTGGTTGTACAGCTGCGAAGACTGGAACGTTTCCGCCGCGCCCTGCTCGGTCGATGCGATGGCCACAGACATTTGCGGCGCCACGTCGAAGTCTGCGGGCAGCGTGCGCCCCACGGCCTCAGCGCTGCGGCGCACGTCGGCGACACCGGCGGCCATCTCGGCGGGCGTCAGGCACGCCGGCAACCACCCGTGCGCGTACTTTCCCGCACGTTCCTTCGAGCCGGCTGCATTGCCACCGGAGAGCACCGGCAGTGGATCCTGCACCGCCTTGGGATAGCTCTCAACGTCGGTGAAGCTGATGTAGTCGCCGGTGAAGGTCGCGCGTCGCTCGGTCAGAAGCAGGTCGAGCGAACGCATGAACTCGTCCGCGTAGTGGCCGCGATGCATGCGCCGGCCAGGCCACATCGCCTCGGTTTCCTCGCGGTAGGCGCCGATGCCCAGCCCGAGGCTGAATCGACCGCCGGAAAGTTGGTCGAGGGTCATCGCCTGCTTGGCGACGACGACCGGATGACGGAACGTCATCACCGTGATGGCAGTGGCCAGCCGGATCGTCCTCGTCCGGGCCGCGACGAAAGACAGGTAGAGGTAGGGGTCATAGAAGCGCGGGGGTTTCTCGAATTCCGCGCGGACGTACGCCTGCGTGCTGATGTGGTCGTTGCCCCACACAGAATCGAAGCCGAGTTGTTCGGCGTACACGGCCAGCTCGACTGCCTGATCTGGGTCCGCGTACGGGACGGGGTACATCATGCCCTCGGTGCCCGTCGGAACGGCGAGACCAAACTGCATGCGGCGACACCCCCTGGATCGCGGTCCTTCCGCGACGTCCTTAGTTGACCAGGGATGCGCGAGTTCGTGCGCTGTGTACCTGCACAGGCTTACTGCGTGCCTCGCTGTCGAAACCTACAGATGTCGGGCGCCCCTCAGCCTCGACCGCGGGCCGGGCCCGTATCTGCGCTCGGTTGGTGATCGTTCGGATCAACGCTGCCTTCGCCATCGGGAAGACGAACTGGCCGCTCGGATAGCCTCGGCGTTGTGGTCGAACTGCCGGTGCTCGATGGTGTCGAACAGCGCGTGCTCGGCAGCCTGCTGGAGAAGGAGATCACGGTCCCCGGGTCCTACCCCATGAGCATCAACTCGGTGCGCGCGGCGTGCAACCAGACCAGCAGCCGAGAGCCCGTCGTCGACTTCGACGAGGAACTGGTGCATCGGACGCTGCGGGCGCTGAAGGACAAGGACCTTGTTGCCCTTACCTGGCAGGGCGCGGGCAGCCGCGTGGTGAAGTACGTCCAGACATTCGCGCAGCGACGCGGGATCGCGCCGGACGAGCGAGCGCTGCTCACCGTGTTGTTGCTGCGCGGGCCCCAGCCCTCCGGAGCGCTCAAGACGCGCACCGAGCGGCTGCACCGCTTCTCCGACCGCACTGAGGTGGAGGCGTGCCTGGCTCGCATGGCCGGTGGCGAGACCCCGATGGTGCGCGAGCTCCCGCGCCGACCGGGCCAGCAGGACAACCGTTGGATCCACCTGCTCGGCCCGGTCATGGCGCCCGAGGCGACGGCAGGCTCGATGCCCGTCGACCGCGAGTCGGTGCTCGACGCCGGGCCCGAGGCGCGCGACGACAAGGTCCGCGCGGCGTACGCCGCGGTTGCCGAGTCCTATGCCGAGCAACTCAGCGATGAACTGGCTGCCCTGCCATTCGAATCGTGGTTGCTGCGCCGGGTGGTCGAGTTGTCCGGCAATGCGCCCGTGATCGAGGTCGGCACCGGCCCAGGCCACGTCGCCGCGTTCCTGGCCGAGGCGGGCGCAGACGCAACCGGTCTCGACCTCACGCCGGAGATGGTGGACGAGGCCCGCCGCCGCTACCCCGGCGTCAGCTACCAGGTCGGCGACCTGCGCCGGCTGGTGCGTCCCCCCACCCACGACGGGTGGGGCGCCGTGCTCGCGTGGTACTCACTCATCCACCTCGCCGCGTCCGAACTGCCGGCCGCGATGGCCTCACTCGCGCGACCCCTGCGCGCGAACGGCTGGCTCGTGCTCGCCCTCCACACCGGCGCCGACGTACGCACCGTCACCGACTGGTTCGGCCACGAGATCGACCTCGACTTCGTCCTACACGACCGCGCCGCCATCCTCGCTGTCGTTGAGCAGACCGGCCTGGTCGACATCGAGTGGTATCACCGCGGCCCGTTCACCGCCCGCGGCGAAACCACCGAGCGCCTGTACGTCCTCGCCCGCAAGCCGTAACTGGGCCGCCCGGAAGCGGGCCCGTAGCCGGGACTCGGAGTCCCGAGCCCTCCCTGCGCGAGACCGACGTGCACGTACTTCGAGCACGGGCAGCCAATGGCTGGAATCAGTCGTGTGGTTGGAGATCATGCCCGCCCGCCGAACGGGCGAGTGGTCCCGACTCAAGCTGCGGCAACGTCGCGGACCGAGCCGGGTAGCGTGACTAGTGCGCGAGCGGCCCGAAGTTCGGGCGTTATCGGTCGGCGGTGAGGATTGAGTGCGGGGCCGTTCCAGCAAGGCGTGGGAGATCGCGGCGGAGTCGCTCGGCTTGGCCGTAACGCCTCGTGTTCGGCCCAATCCGGCGCTATGGCTCTGGTACGCGTACTGGGGACCGCTGCCGCGGCGCCACGCCATCTGGGTCCTGTACGACACGACCTGTTCGTCATGGGTAGCGCGCCATCTGGCGCGCCTCGTGGCTGCGGCCGCGCTGCCCGTCGCCCTGATCGCAATCTTCCTACCGGCCCCCCCGCAATTGCGTGCGTTGACCGCCGTCGTCGCGGGGGCATGCGCGCTGCTGTTCACCGCGCCGTGGATCAATGAGTCAACCGAGCACCGCTTGGTCCAGGCGGGATACGACTGGCGTTCGGGCCCAGCCCTGCGGGCCAAGCGCGACGAGATCGCCCAGCGGCTCCGCAACTGGTGACCCGCCCGTCGGCGAGCCGACTACCGAGCGATTCGGGCTCACTGCAAGTGTTCTTGTTCAACGTCCGGCTGTGATTCACGCACCTTGTCCTGCTGTGAACCAAGCACCTCCTCGGCCCAGGCCGCATGCTCGGCCCAGGCCCACGAGGCCGAAACCCGCCCGGTCCGCATTCCGCGTCGCGCTTCGGAATCCTTGATCGCGTAGAAGATATGACCGATCACGAGCAGTCCGACCGCGAGTGCGAACCAGTCGTGGACGAAGGTGGCCCCGGTTCGCCAGGACAATCGCGTCAGGCTGGGGAAGTACATGATGATTCCGGTACCGAGCAAGGCGGCGATCGCGCCACCGCTCAAAGCGGCATTGAGCTTCTGGCCGGCATTGAATTTGCCGACCTTGATCGAACCATCGCGTCGGCGCCGAGAACGCAGCCAGCGCCATTCCGCTCGTGTGAACCGGTTGAGGCGTCGCAGGTCCAGCCGATACGCCGCCGAAATCGCGCCAAGCAGGATTGGCACCGGTAGCGCGAATCCGGAGTAGACGTGGACGAGTTCGACGAGACGACGGTGCCCGATCGCCACCGCGAACGACGCGTTGTACAGGATCGCGGCGGTGACAATGCAGATGATCATCAACAACGCGACCGTCCAGTGCACAGCGCGGGTGACCTTACCGAACCGCCGAACCGTGCCGGTCATGCGCCATTGCCCTGCGGGGGGTTGATGAAACCATCGACCGGATAGCCTCGATGCTCCCAATAGCCCGGGTCGACGTTGGCGGTCAGCTCAATGCCGGAAACCCACTTCGTGCTTTTGTAGCCGTACATCGGGGCGACGTACATTCGGACCGGTCCGCCGTGATTGTGTGTGATTGGCCCACCGAGCATCTGCAAGGCGACTATGACGTCATCCAGCCTGGCCTGGTCCAGCGTGAGGCTTTCGGTATATGTGCCGTCGAAGGAACGGAATCGAACCGCAGTCGCGCCGGCTAACGGCGCCGCACGATCGAGCAGCGTCGACAGCCGGACGCCCGACCAGTGCACCTGTGGCACGTGCCAGCCCGTTATGCATTGAAAGTCACGGACGAGCGCGGTCTGTGGCATCGCCTGCAGATCAGCCAGCGTGTACGACGCGGTATGAGTAACCATGCCATCGATCGCGAGCCGGTAGGTCTGGGCATTCTTCGTCGGCACAGTGCCGGTGACCGAGTAGAACCGGAAGGTGTCACCCACCGGAATCAGGGCGATCAGGCCGGTCGGATCACGAAGCTCCAGGGGCGCCAGGAAGTTGGCCAAACCATCCTGAATGGCCGTGCCGCTGGCTACGCCGGCGCCGGCGAGCGCGATCAAACCAAGGATCGCTCGGCGGCCGACCGGCTTGCCGTCTACTTCCGGGCCGGCTTCCTCCACATCCGGCCTCGTACCTCGGTACTTCCTGAACGTCACCGAACCCGTCCCCTGACCCCAATTGAAGCCACTATAAGTCCGATCACGATGATGACCGGACCGGCGATCGCCCAGAAGGTGGTGCCACTCATCCCGCTGCCCTTCATGACGTCGGTGCCTTGCAGGGTGAAGAGCAGACCCAGGATTGCCAGCACACCACCGACGA
>JAOPVG010000041.1 GCA_025966255.1 Jatrophihabitans sp. | reverse complement strand
AGGTATGACGCTGGCCGAGCGCGTGGCTGACCGCGACCGGTTCGAGTACTTCCTCGAGGCCGTGATCTGAGGCGGGTCAGGCCGAGCGACGGCGCCGCGCGATATCGGACAACGTGACGGCCACGGCGACCGACGCGTTCAACGACTCGGCGGCCGGCGCCATCGGGATCGACAGCGTGACGTCGCAGTTCTCGCCGGCCAGCCTCGACAGCCCGCGGCCCTCGGAGCCCACGACCAGCACCAGCGGCTCGGTGGCCATCTCGAGGTCATCGAGGGACGCCGACCCGTCCGCGTCGAGGCCGATCACGAACAGCCCTGCGTCCTTGCACTCCTTCAGTGACCGGACGAGGTTCGTCACCTGCGCGACCGGGAGCTTCGCTGCGGTGCCTGCCGACGTCCGCCACGCCGTCGCCGTGATGCCGGCCGAGCGCCGCTCCGGGATCACCACGCCGTGCGCCCCGAACGCCACGGCCGAGCGGATGATCGCGCCGAGGTTGCGCGGGTCCGTGACGCCGTCGAGTGCCACGATCAGCGGCGCCGTGCCGGAGTCGGCCGCATCGGCCAGCACGGTGCGCAGCTCGGCGTACTGGAACGGCGGCACCTGCAGCGCGATGCCCTGGTGCAGGATGCCGCCCGTGCGGCGATCGAGCTCGGCCCGGCTCACCTCCAGCAGCGCGATGTTGCGGTTGGCGGCCAGGCGCACCGCCTCGGTGATCCGCTCGTCCGCCTCCACGCCGTGCGCCAGGTAGAGCGCGGTGGCCGGGATCTTCGCGCGCAGCGCTTCGGCCACCGGATTGCGTCCGACCAGAAGCTCCGCCGCGCCTGCGGTCTCGCGGGGCTTGCGGGTGCTCCCCTGCTCCCGTCGTGCCGCCGCGGCCGACGCCCGACGGGCCGCCGGATGCCCCTTGCGCTCGACGGCGGCCGGCGTCGGGCCCTTGCCCTTGAGCGCGCGCTTGACCTGACCGCCGGAGCCGACCTGTGGGCCCTTCTTCGACTGTCGGATCGCGCCCTTGCGCTGCGAATTGCCTGCCATCAACGGCCTTTCAGAGTCCAGCGTGGTCCGTCGGGGGTGTCCTCGACGAGGACGCCGGCGTCGGCGAGTCGATCGCGGATCGCGTCGGCCGCCGCGAAGTCCTTGCGCGCCCGCGCGGCCGCGCGTTGTTCGAGCGCGACTCGCACGAGGGCGTCGACGGTGTCGGTGAGGCCGTCAGCCGCGGCGTCGGATTCCCACTGCCCGGGGAAGATCCCCAGCACGGTGGTCATCGCGGCGACCTGGGCCAGGGCCTCGCGCACCGTCTCCTTCGCGCCGTCGGCCAGCGCGGTGTTGCCGGCCCGCACCGTCTCGTGCACGACGCCGAGGGCGGCCGGGACGCCCAGGTCGTCGTCCATGGCGCGGCCGAACGCGTCGGGCACCTCGCCGATCGACGGTTCGATCACGGCCGACGCCTTGGCGACGAAGTTCTCGATGCGCCGGTATGCCGCGGCGGCCTCGTCCAACGCCGCTTCGGAGAACTCGATCGTCGAGCGGTAGTGCGCCGCGCCGAGGTAGTACCGCACCTCGACCGCGCGTCGGGTCTGGACGATCTCACGCACCTGCAGCGTGTTGCCCAGCGACTTCGACATCTTCTCGCCGGCCATGGTGACGAGCCCGTTGTGCATCCAGTAGCGGGCGAAGCCGTCGCCGGCCGCCTTCGACTGCGCAAGCTCGTTCTCGTGGTGCGGGAAGACGAGGTCGAGCCCGCCGCCGTGAATGTCGAAGGTGGGGCCGAGGTACCTGGTGGCCATGGCCGAGCACTCGAGATGCCAGCCGGGCCGGCCGCGGCCCCACGGCGTCGCCCACGACGGCTCACCCGGTTTGGCCGACTTCCAGAGGGCGAAGTCGCGGGGGTCGCGCTTTCGGGAGTCACCCGCGCTGTCGCCGGCGGGCTGCATCTCGTCGATGTTCTGTCCGGACAGCGCGCCGTACGCCGGGTAGGAACGCACATCGAAGTACACGTCGCCGTCGGCGGCGTAGGCGTGGTCACGGTCGATGAGCCGCTGCATCAGCTCGATCATCTCCGGCACATGGCCGGTCGCCCGCGGCTCGTAGCTGGGCGGCAGGCAGCCGAGCGCCTGTTCGGCGGCAATGATCTCGCGCTCGTTGCGGAACGCCAGCGCCCACCAGGGCTCGTCCGCGGCCGCCGACTTGGCGATGATCTTGTCGTCGATGTCCGTGACGTTGCGGATGAAGGTGACCTGCGTGCCCTCGTGCTCGAGCCAGCGCCGCAGGATGTCCATGTTGATCCAGTTGCGGACGTGCCCGATGTGCGGCGGTCCCTGGACAGTGAGACCGCACAGGTAGATCGACGCCTTGCCGGGTTCGACGGGTTCGAACGCCCGCAGCGACCTGGTCGCGGTGTCGTAAAGGTGCAAGCTCACGCGCACATCGTACGGACGCTCAGGGGATCGGTGACTCGTCCCAGCGCCACGTCAGCATCTCAGTCGCCCAGGCCCGCTCCTCGTCAGGCGCGGTGGCCGCCGCCGACTCCAGGTGATTGCGGGCGTCGGCGTAACGGCGGTCCTGGTAGTCCATCGCGCCGAGGTAATACTGCGCCCGGCCTTTGACGTCGTCGGGCCCGTCGAGATGCAGGGCGGCTTGCAACGCGGTGCGGGCGGCGGCGAGGTCACCCAGTTGATAGGCCTCGACGCCGATCACCACCTGCTCGGCCGCGGGGCTGGTGTGGTCGGCCGTCGCGTGCACCCCCACCTCGCCGAGCATCCTTCTGGCGATCTCCAGTTCCTCGCCGCCGCTGAGATTGGGCAGCGCTCTTTCGAACCAGAGGCGTGCGGTGGCGTCGTCCCCGAGATTGTGGGTGGCCTCACCGACCAGGACCTCGGACTTGGCGATCACGGTGGGGCTGTTGCAGGTGGAGGCGGCGATGGAGGCGAAGTAACGGCGGGCGAGATCCCAATCGCCCGCGTTCTTGGCCGCGGTGCCGGCGCTCCACCAGTCGTCGGTCTGTTCCGGGGTCGCGGGGGGGACATCGGGGTCGGCGACGGGATCGTTCGGCGTCGCGTTGTCCAGCGATCGCTTCAGGTCCGCGGTGCCTGGTTCGGTCGACCAGCCCAGGTAGTCGTAGGCGACGTCGGTCTCGCCGCGATTCACCGCGACCAGGGCCAGGCGATAGCCGGCATGGCTGCGCTGGGCATCGGTCGCCGACGCCGACTGGAGGAGCGAGTGGTAGAGGTCGAAAGCATGGTCCGGGTCGGCGCCGTCCCAGGCCTGGTCGGCCTCCTGCTGGTACTCGGCGCATGCCTCCGCGGTCTCCGGGATGGCATGGGCGTCGGGAATCGCCATGGCGGAACGCTATGTCGCTGGGTTCTGGAGACCCTGCCCGACCGAGCCGCCCGTTCGGGCAAACCTGCCCCGTCCGGACCGGCCACCCGCGACCCGGTGGCCCGCGCGCCCGCGCGCCCGCGCCTGAGCAGCCGTTAGCGTGGCCCGATGGACGAAGTGAAGCTGCGCCCCGAATCGCTGGTCGTCGCGGCTGGGCGTCCGCGCGAGCCGGGCCGGCCGCTCAATGCGCCCATCGTGCTGACCGCGCCCTACCGGCACTCGCCCGAGGAGAACTACTACTCCCGCAACGAGGTCACCGACACGGTCGCCGCCTTCGAGACACTGCTCGGTGAGCTGGAGGGCGGCCGCGCGCTGGCGTTCTCAAGTGGCATGGGTGCGATCGCCGCAGTGGTTGAGGGACGCCCCGCGGGCGGTGTGTCCGTGGTGCCGGCCGACGGCTACTCGGGCATGGTGTCGATCTTCAGGGCGCAGGAGGCGCTCGGCCGGATGACGGTGCGCCGGGTGGACATCGGGGACACTGCGGCGGTGATCGCCGCGCTGAGCGGCGCTTCGCTGCTGTGGCTGGAGACGGTGACGAATCCGCTGATGACCGTGCCGGACCTGCCCGCGCTGATCGCCGCGGCGCACAAGGTTGGCGCGTTCGTGGGCGTCGATGCCACATTCTCGACACCGCTGGCGGTGCGTCCGCTCGAATTGGGGGCCGACGTCGTCATGCACTCGGTGACGAAGTACCTGTCCGGGCACTCGGACGTGCTGATGGGCGCGCTCGTCGTCCGGTCGCCGGAGCTGGCCGCGTCGTTGCATCAGCGGCGCACGCTGACCGGCGCGATCCCCGGCGCGCTCGAGACGTACCTCGCCACCCGCGGCATGCGCACGCTCGCCCTGCGGATGGAGCGCGCCCAGGCCACCGCGGCCGAGCTGGCGGCGCGGCTGGATGCACATCCCGCGGTCGCCCGGGTGCGGTTCCCGGGGCTCGCGGCGGACCCCGGGCACGCGATCGCGGCCCGCGACTTCGCCGGCTTCGGCGCGATGATCTCGTTCGAGATCGAGGGATCGGCCGATGACGCGGAACGGGTCTGCGAGTCGGTGCGGCTGATCAGTCACGGGACGAGCCTGGGCGGCGTGGAATCGTTGATCGAGCGACGCGCCCGGCACGAGGTAGACGCGTCGTTCGGCACGCCGGCGAACCTGCTGCGGCTGTCCGTAGGGATCGAGCACGTCGAGGACCTCTGGGCCGACCTGGCCCAGGCCCTGGACACCTGACGCCCCCCGACCTGTCCGCCTGTCGGTCCGTCCGAGCGCGATGAGGGGCGGACAACTCGGGACGGTCAGCGGGATCAGCGGTCAGCGGGTCAGGAGGGCCGTGGCCACGGCGGCGCGGCCCTCGCCGCGGCCGGTGAGGCCCAGCCCGTCGGTCGTCGCGGCGGCCACGGAGATCGGCGCACCGACCGCCGTGCTCAGTGCCGCCTCGGCCTCGGCGCGGCGCGGTCCGATCTTCGGCTCGTTGCAGATCACCTGCACCGCAACGTTGCCGATTGTCCAGCCGGCCGCGGTCACCCGTCGGACGACCTCACCGAGCAGCTCCGCCCCGGAGGCGTCGGCCCACCGCGGATCGGACGTCCCGAACACAGCACCGAGGTCACCCAGCCCGGCCGCGGACAGCACCGCGTTACCTGCGGCGTGGGCCACGACGTCGCCGTCGGAGTGGCCGGCGCAGCCATCCACGCCCGGCCACAGCAGCCCGGCCAGCCAGCAATCCCGCCCGGCTTCGATCGGGTGGACGTCCACGCCGATGCCGGTCCGGATCTCAGTCAAGGTCGGCCACCGCCTCGGCGACGGCGAGGTCCCAGGGGCGGGTGATCTTGAACGATTGGTCGGATCCGGGCACCGCGTGGACCCGTACCCCGATCGCCTCGACCAGGGCGGCATCGTCGGTGAGGTCGAGCTCGCGTCCCAACTCGTGCGCCCGTACCAGAACTGTCCGGACGAAGCCCTGCGGCGTCTGCATTCCCAGGAGCGACGACCGGTCGAGCACCTCGGCGAAGGCGCCGTCGGAGTCGACGCGGCGCACGGTGTCATGAATCGGGACAACGGGCACCGCCGCTTCGGCCCCGAGTTCGAGCGCCGCGACCACGCCAGCGATCACTGCAGCCGGGACGAACGGCCGGGCGACATCGTGGACGAGCACAAGGTCGACGTCGTCACCCACAGCCGCCAGCCCGGCCCACACCGACGCCTGCCGGGTAGCGCCGCCGGCCACGACCGTCGCGCCCGCCGAACGCGTCAGAGCCGCCGCCTCGTCGAGGTGCGAGGCCGGCGCGACGACGACCACGGAACTCACCGCCGGGTGGCCGGCGAAACGGGACGCCGCGTGCTCGAGCAGCGTGCGGCCGCGAACCACGCAGAACGCCTTCGGCCCGCCCGCGCCCAGGCGCTCGCCCGACCCCGCGGCGACAAGAATGGCGGCGACGGTCCCAGGACCGTTCGCCGCCATTGCTGCGGAACTATTGACTGACGTGGCTCAGGCCACGGCCTCGCCGAGAACCTCGTCGAGGACGACCTCGGCCTTGTCCTCGTTGGTGCCTTCGGCGAGCGCGAGCTCGCTGATGAGGATCTGCCGCGCCTTGGCCAGCATGCGCTTCTCGCCGGCCGACAGGCCCCGGTCACGGTCGCGGCGCCAGAGGTCGCGAACGACCTCGGCCACCTTGTTCACGTCACCGGAGGCGAGCTTCTCACCGTTGGCCTTGTAGCGGCGCGACCAGTTGGTCGGCTCCTCGGTGTGCGGGGCCCGAAGAACCTCGAACACCTTGTCCAGACCTTCCTGACCGACGACGTCGCGGACGCCGACAACCTCGGCGTTCTCGGCCGGCACCAGCACCGTGAGATCACCCTGCGCTACCTTCAAACGCAGGTACGTCTTCTTGACTCCCTTAAGAAGTCGCTCTTCGATCGCCTCGATCAGAGCGGCGCCGTGGTGCGGATAAACGACGGTCTCGCCGACCTTGAAAGTCATGTGTTGAAGCCCCTTTCGCTATTCCCAGGGTAACACGCAGCACATTGATCCACCGGACGGCGATTCGATTTGCCAACTGCGCGAAAGAGGCTAAAAGGCCCATCGATCCGGCGGCAAAACCACCCGGGTCGGACGCCGGAGCGAGGGCCCGTCGAGGCGCTCGCTAGGCTGTCGAGCGATGGTCGGACGTCTGGTCGACAGCCATCGCCCTGGGTGCGGGAACAGCCTGAACAGATCCCTTTCGAGGAGTCGACGTGAATGCAGAGCCGGTCGCCGGGCGGCGCCGTCGTGTCGGCGGCAAGCGGGGCGTGCGCGGCCTGGGTGTCGCCGTCGCGATCGCACTGCTGACCTCCGCCTGTGCCGCCGGACAGCTCGCGCAGACCGCGGAAGAGCAGGCCTCGATCGACGGCGTCAACGCTGAGATCGGCAACATCAAGTTGCGGGCCCTGGCCATCCAGCCGCCGGCCGATGGGCCCTATTACCCGCCGGGCAGCGACGCAGCGCTGCGGGTCGTCGTCGTCAACGACGGCACCAGCGCGGACACCTTGACCTCCATCGCGAGCCCGTCCATCGCCGACTGGGCCAGCTATGCCAGTGCGGCCGACGCCTTCGCGGTCCAGGTCGCCGATCAGGCCGCAGCCAAGGCATCGGCTTCCGCGTCAACATCGGCTTCGGCGTCCGCGTCGCCATCGACCGGGTCGTCCGCATCGTCGGCGGCCCAGCCCAAGGGCAGCCAGTCGGTGGCGCTCCCCCCGGGCACTCGGGTGTCCTACGGCGTGCCCGAGGGCAAGGGCGAACTGCTGATCCGGAAGTTCAAGACGCGGATCTACCCGGCCACCACCATCACGATGACGTTCACGTTCGCACGGGCCGGCACCCTCACGGTCGAGGTGCCGGTACAGGTGTCGAGCTCGCCCGGCACCGAGGTGGTCCCCCCACCATCGTCGTCAACCGTCGTCGGCTGATCCGCCGTTCTGTCGGTCCGTGGCGCTACGGTCGCCCGGTGAACTGCTCCGTACCGCTGGCGCCGCTTCGTCGAGAGGCTGGCTGACTGTGGCGAAGGCTTCCACGTCGTTCCGGTGTTCGGCCTGCGCCTCGGTCACGGGCAAGTGGTACGGCCGCTGCCCCAAGTGCGGCGAATATTCGACCGTCGTCGAAGAGGTCGCGGCACCACGTACCACCGGACTTCGGGCCAACGCCCAGGGCAGCACGCCGGCGCGGGCGGCCCGACCGGTCTCCGAGGTGGTCACCGGCGCTCCGGCGCCTCGGCTCGGCACGGGCATCGGTGAGTTCGACCGCGTGATCGGTGGCGGTCTCGTGGCCGGGCAGGTGTGTCTGTGCAGCGGGCCGCCGGGCTCGGGCAAGAGCACCCTGCTTCTCGCGGTGGCCGAATCGATCGCGCGGCAGCAGAAGCAGCCCGTCCTCTACATCTCCGGCGAGGAATCGGTGGAGCAGATCGCGGTACGAGCGCAGCGCGTCGGCGCGGGGAGCCCGTACCTGCTGCTCGCCGACGACACCGATCTCGCCACCGTCATCGGCCACATCGATGCCCGCGGCTCCGACCTCGCGCTCGTGATCATCGATTCCGTCCAGACCATCGCCTCGGCCGACGTCGAGGGTCGCGCCGGCGGGGTCACGCAGGTCATGGAGGTCGCTCAGGTGCTCAGCCGCGTGGCCAAGTCCCGCGGGTTGCCGATGATCCTCGTCGGCCAGGTGACGAAGGATTCCAACGTCGCCGGCCCGCGTGCGCTCGAGCACATCGTCGACACCACGCTGAGCCTCGACGGCGACAGGCACACGTCGCTGCGCCTCCTGCGCACGGTCAAGAACCGCTTCGGCTCGCTCGAGGTCGCGGCGTTCGAGCAGACCGACACCGGCCTGCGTGAGGTGCTCGACCCGAGCAGCCTGTTCCGTGAACAGCGCGATTCTCCGGTGCCCGGCACCTGCGCCACGGTGACCATCGAGGGCCATCGGGCGCTGACCGCCGAGATCCAGGCGCTCGTCGCCCCGACCACGAACCCGAACCCACGGCGCGGGGTCTCGGGGCTCGATTCGGCCCGCGCCGCGATGCTGATCGCGGTCAGCGAACGGGCCGCCGGGCTTCGGCTGTTCGACAAAGACGTCTTCATGGCCACCGCAGCCGGAATGCGGGTGTCCGATCCCGGCACGGACTTCGCGGTGTGCCTCGCCCTCATCTCCGCGGCCAAGGGGCAGGTCGTCCCGTTGGACATGCTCGCGCTCGGCGAGGTCACCCTGTCCGGCGATGTGCGGCCGGTCCCGATGATGTCCGAGCGGGCCGCGGAGGCGGTCCGGCTGGGCTACCGGCGCCTGCTCGTGCCCGTCGGCACCCGGCCCCGGTTGACCGGACGCGTCGCCGCGACCCGCCTCGTCGAGGTCTCCTCGCTCGTCGAGGCGCTCATCGCGCTGCAGTCACCGCGCGAGCCGGCGGCGCAGTCGAAACGCCATCAGGTCACCCTGCGCCCGGTGCCGAACGAGCCCGGCTGAGGTAACGCCCAGGTCCCAACCAGACAAATCCTGGGCACTCCCTAGGTGCCCTTCCCTACACTAAGCGCGGGCGGGCCGCATTGGCGCGCCCGTCCGACCTGATCGGACACCCATCCGGGGAGGGCCGACGTGCCGACCACCGACCGCGACGAGACGCTGCGCGGCGTCCTCGCCACCGTGGCACCGGGCACACCCCTGCGCGACGGCCTCGAGCGGATCCTGCGTGGCAACACCGGCGCGCTGATCGTGATCGGCTGGGACCGCGTCGTCGAGGGCATGTGCACCGGCGGCTTCCCGCTGGACGTCGAATTCTCGTCCACGCGGCTGCGCGAGCTCTGCAAGATGGACGGCGCCGTCGTCCTCTCCACCGACGGTCTGCGCATCGTCTACTCCGCCACCCACCTCATGCCCGACCCGGCGATCCCCACCGAGGAGTCGGGGACGCGGCACCGCACCGCGCAGCGGGTGGCCCTGCAGACCGGCTTCCCGATCATCTCGGTCTCGCAGTCGATGCGGATCATCAGCTTGTACGTCGGCGATCGCCGGTACGTCCTGGAGAGCAGTGGCGAACTGCTGTCGCGCGCCAACCAGGCCATCGCCACCCTGGAGCGGTACAAGTTCCGGCTCGACGAGGTCTCGCACGCGCTGTCGGCCCTCGAGATCGAGGACCTCGTCACCGTCCGCGACGCCACCATCGTGTCCCAGCGTCTGGAAATGGTGCGGCGCATCGCCGACGAGGTGACCGGCCAGGTCGTCGAGCTGGGCACCGACGGCCGGCTGCTCGCGCTGCAGCTCGACGAGCTGCTCGCCGGCGTCGACGCCGATCGCGAACTCATTGCCCGCGACTACGTGCCTACCGGCCGCCGCGCCCGCACCATCGAGAGCATCTTGGGCGACCTTTCCGACCTTTCCGCCGTCGACCTGCTCGACCTGACCCAGGTGGCTCGAGCGATGGGGCTGCCCAGCACGCCCGAGGGTCAGGACGGCGCGGTCAGCCCGCGGGGCTACCGGCTGCTGGCTCGGGTACCCCGGATCCCGGCCACGATCCTGGATCGCGTCGTGGATCATTTCGGCGGCCTGCAGAAGCTGCTCGCCGCGTCCGTGGAGGACCTTCAGGTCGTCGACGGCGTCGGGGAGAACCGGGCGCGGGCGGTGCGCGAGGGCATCTCGCGGCTGGCCGAGGTGTCGATCATCGACCGCTTCAGCTGATCGAACTCAGTTGATCGAGAACTGCGCGGCCTTGCCGGTCTTGCCGGACAGCACCGCATAGAGCGTGTACGTGCCCGCGCCGACCCGCTGACGGGTCCCCGCACACTTGGGCTGCGAGGTCAGGCCCGACCACGTGATGCTCACCCGCACCG
>JAOPVG010000244.1 GCA_025966255.1 Jatrophihabitans sp. | reverse complement strand
GCCACATCGGGGTGCGCGGCAACGTCGACGAAGGCGACCCGAACGGGCTGCCCGGCACCTACCTGAACTCCTTCTACGAGACCCGCCCGCTCCCCTACGCCGAGTCCGGCTTCGGCTACCCGGAGTCGGGCCAGACGATTCTCAACGTCACCAATGGCAAGCTCATTCGGCTGCTCGTCGACGACGAGCCGTTCGACCTGCGCTACGGCGAGCTCATCCACCATGAGCGCATCCTCGACATGCGGCGGGGGGTGCTCGAGCGTCACGTCGAGTGGCGCTCCCCGGCCGGCAAGACGGTCCGCGTCCACAGCACTCGCCTCGTCTCGCTCACCCGACGCTCCGTCATGGCCATTCGCTATCGGGTCGAACCGGTCGACAAGCGGGTCCGGATCGTCGTCCAGTCGGAGATGGTCGCCAACGAACCACTCCCGCTGAGCTCGCGCGACCCGCGGGTCTCGGCGATCATCGAGAACCCGCTCGAAGCGGTGCTGCACGACGCGTCCGGCAAGCGGGCCTTGCTCGTCCACCGCACCCGGTCCAGCAAGCTGCAGATGGCCGCGGGCATGGAACACGTCCTCGCCGACCCGGAGGAGTGCGCCATCGAACTGGTGGCCCATCCGGACTGGGCCCGCATGACTGCGTCGAGGAGCCTCGACCTGGACGAGAGCCTTGACCTGGCCAAGTTCGTCGCGTACGGCTGGTCCAGCCAGCGCTCGGCGCCTGCGTTGTCCGACCAGGTCGACGCCGCGCTCGTCAGCGCCGTGCAGGCCGGATGGGACCGGATCGAAGCCGAGCAGGACAGCCATCTCGAGGAATTCTGGAACGGCGCCGACGTCGAGATCGACGGGCCGGACGAGATCCAGCAGGCAGTGCGCTTCGGCATCTTCCACACCTATCAGGCCGCCGCCCGCGCCGAGCAGCGCGCGATCCCGGCGAAGGGGCTCACCGGCCCCGGCTATGACGGGCACGCGTTCTGGGACAGCGAGATGTTCGTGCTGCCACTGCTCACCGCTGCCGCACCGAAAGCCGCGGCCGACGCGTTGCGCTGGCGGCACTCCACCATCGACCTCGCGCGGGAACGCGCCCAGACATTGCGGCTGCGCGGCGCCGCGTTCCCCTGGCGCACGATTCGTGGTCAGGAGTGCTCGGCGTACTGGCCGGCCGGCACGGCCGCGCTGCACATCAACGCCGACATCGCCGCGGCCGCCGCCCGGCACGTGCGCTGGACCCGCGACGCCGACTTCGAGCGCGAGTGTGCGCTGCCCCTGCTCGTCGAGACCGCCCGGCTGTGGGAATCCTTGGGCTATGAAGGGGCGGACGGTCTGTTCCACATCGACGGGGTGACCGGTCCGGATGAGTACACCGCTGTCATCGACGACAACACCTACACCAACCTGCTGGCTCGGCAGAATCTCGAGGCCGCGGCCGCGGCCGCCAGCCGCTGGCCCGAGCCCGCACGGGCGCTGAACGTGACCGACGAAGAGATCGAGCGCTGGTCTGACTTCGCCGGGCGCACCGCCGTCCCGTACAACGCCGACCTCGAGGTTCACGAGCAGGACCGCGGCTTCACCAGCCGCGAGGTGTGGGACTTCGAACGCTCTGATCGCGAGGGCGAGTACCCGCTGCTGCTGCACGTCCCCTACTTCCAGCTGTACCGCAAGCAGGTCATCAAGCAAGCCGATCTGGTGTTGGCGATGCACTGGGCGGGCGACGCGTTCACTCCGGAGCACAAGGCGCGCAACTTCGCCTACTACGACGCGCTGACCGTCCGTGACTCGTCCTTGTCGGCCTGCACGCAGGCCGTGATCGCCGCCGAGGTCGGGCATCTGGAGCTGGCCGCCGATTACCTCACCGAAGCCGTCCTGATGGACCTGCACGACCTCGAGCACAACGCCGGCGACGGGTTGCACATCGCCTCCCTCGCCGGCGGGTGGCTCGCGGTCGTGGCCGGCTTCGGCGGCTTGCGCGACTACGGCGAGATCCTGCGTTTCCGGCCCCAGCTGCCGCCGGGCTGGCGCCGGCTGCGATTCGGCGTACGTGTCGGTGCCGACCGCCTGCACGTCGCCATCGGCGACGGCACGGTGACTTACTCCGTCGAGGGCGACGAGCCGATCTCGATCGTCCACCACAGCGCCGATTCCTCCGAGGAGCTCCACGTTCGGCCCGACGGGGCGGTCACGCGCACCTGGCGACCGGTCAAGCCCAGCACCCCGGAACCGATGCAGCCGGCGGGCCGGGCACCGCGGCACCACATCTAGGGTTTCGCCGAACTACCGACGGGGCATACCGGTTCGAGGAGGCCCGTCATGGCTGACACGATGCCCGACGTCGAGCGCCACACGATTCGCACCGCGGTCCCAGCCCGACTCGACCGATTGCCGTGGTCGAAGTGGCATTGGCAGGTGGTCATCGGCCTCGGCACGGTCTGGATCCTTGATGGGCTCGAGGTCACGATCGTCGGCAACATCGCTCCGCGGCTCAGCGAGGCCGCAGCCGGGCTCGGCGTCACCACGGCCCAGGTGACGGGGATCGCTGCGGCGCTGTACGTGGCCGGGGCGTGTGTCGGCGCGCTGTTCTTCGGCTGGCTCACCGATCGCTTCGGCCGCAAGAAGCTGTTCATGATCACGCTGGCGGTGTATCTGGGCGCGACGGCGATGACCGCGCTGTCCTTTGCGCCCTGGTGGTTCTTCTTCTTCCGATTCCTTACCGGCTTCGGCATCGGGGGCGAATACGCGGCCATCAATTCGGCCATCGATGAGCTGATCCCGAGCGCGTACCGCGGCCGGGTGGATCTCGCGATCAACGGTAGCTTCTGGGTCGGCGCCGGAGTGGGATCCCTGGTGTCGGTCCTGGTGCTGAACGAGAACTTCCTGCCGGCAAACGTGGGCTGGCGGGTCGCCTTCGGGCTGGGTGTGGTTTTCGGGTTCGTCATCCTGCTCGTCCGTCGCAACGTTCCGGAGAGTCCACGCTGGCTGTTCATCCACGGCCGCGCCGAGGAGGCCGAACGCCTCGTCGACGAGATCGAGGAAAAGGCGCGCGAATCGACCGGCAGCGATCTCGAAGAGGTTCACCAGACGATCGAGATCGAACCGCGACGCTCGATCGGCTTCGTGACCATCGCGAAGACGATCGTCGCGAACTATCCGAGGCGCACCGTGCTCGGGCTGGCGCTGTTCATCGGGCAGGCTTTCCTCTACAACGCAATCACCTTCGGCTACGCGAGCATCCTGGTGGCCTTCTTCAAAGTGCCGTCGTCCTCCACCGGCTACTACTTCGCGATCATCGCCCTCGGCAACTTCCTCGGACCGTTACTGCTCGGGAAACTCTTCGACACGGTTGGCCGCCGGATCATGATCAGCAGCACCTACGCCCTGTCCGGCGTCCTGCTGTATGTCACGGCGTGGCTGTTCTCCAACGGCCACCTGGCCGCGACCACGATGACGGTGTGCTGGACGGTCGTCCTGTTCTTCGCGTCGGCCGGCGCTAGCGCGGCGTACCTCACCGTCAGCGAGATCTTCCCGATGGAGACCCGCGCGCTGGCGATCGCGTTCTTCTACGCGATCGGCACGGCCGTCGGCGGGATCACGGGTCCGCTGCTGTTCGCGAAGCTGATCGCGACGGGTCATGAGGGAACGGTGGCGATCGGCTTCTACATCGGTGCCGCGGTCATGATCATCGGCGGCATCGTCGAGATCGCGCTCGGCGTCAAGGCCGAGGGCAAGCAGCTCGAGGACATCGCCAAGCCGCTGACGGCGGAGGATGCAGAGGGCGACGCTGCCGCGGCCGGCGCGACGCCGCAGCGAAGGCAGCGCCGCCCGTCGCCGCGCAGCGGCTACTCGCACGGCATGCCGGTCTCGGCTCCGATCGAGCCGGTCGAGCTCTCGCGCGAGATCGGCCGGATCGAGGCCGCGCTCGACGAGCACGGCCCGATGGACCGCGCTCAGATCGCCCGCGCGGTCGGCGCCCGCTTCTGGGGTCCGGGCCGCTTCCCCGCCGCGCTGCGCGAGGCGGTGCGCAGCGGTCACGCGGAGCGGCTCGGTCGCAGTCGCTTCGGGCCGCGGCGCTAACCGGGCCCTTCGGACTCCTCGCCCGCCGGCGCCCAGCCGCCCGAGGGGGTGCGCACGAGCCGGCCGGGCGGCGCGGGCTGCAGCGGGTGCGCTTCGGATGCCTGCAACCACCGCGCGATCCGCCCGGCGACCACGTAGGCGACCGCCGGCACGAGGAAGAAGGCCCCGCGGAAGAGCCAGATCTGCGTCTCGTAGCGGATCTCGACGGCGAGGAACAGCCGATCGCTGGCACCGCCGAAGAAGACGACAGCGACCCACGCGAAGACCGCGGCGCCGATCGCGGTCCGGCGTGGGTTGTCGCGCGGGCGGTCGAGCAGGTCGTGGCGGCGGGTGTCATGCGTGATGAAGCGCTGCTCGAGCCACGGCCATCCGTACAGGAAGGCGAACACGGCGGTCGGGAAGCCGACGCCGCCGAAGAACGGGTTCGGCACGAGCGTCTTGCCCCAGACCACGATCTCGACGGGCGGCATGATCCGCAGCGCGCCGATCAGCCAGCCGAGGTACCAGTCCGGCTGCGCACCGTTGGAGCCGATCCCAGGCTCGTACGGTCCCCACTCCCAGATCGGGTTGATCTGCACGAGCCCACCGAGCGCGAACAGCAACGCCGCCGTGATCAGCAGCACCCCGAGCGAGCGCAGCGCGTATCCGGGCCAGGTCGGCGTGCCGATCACGTTGCGCTCGGAGCGCAACGGCCCGGCGAACTGCGAGTGGCGGGTGCGGATGATCAGGGCGAGATGCAGCGAGATGAGCACGGCGATCGCGGCGGGCAGCAGGAAGACGTGGGCGATGTAGAGCCGCGACAGGAAGTCATGGCCGCCGGGGAACTCGCCGTCCCAGATCAGATGCGCGAAGTCGCCGCCCACGATCGGCAGCGACATCGCCACCGCGTAGGCGATCGCCAGGCCCATGCCGGAGAGCAGGTCGTCGAGCAGCGAGTAGCCCGCGAAGCCCTCCAGCAGGGCGAGGGCGACGAGCGTGACGCCGATGAGGTAATTGGGCTCGCGCGGCTTGCGGAACGCACCGGTGAAGAAGATCCGCAGCAGATGCAGGGTGATCGCGACCAGGAACACGTCCGCCGCCCAGTGGTGGGTCTGGCGCATCAGCAGGCCGGCCGGGACGTTGAACGACAGGTTCATGGCCGACGCGTAGGCAAGCGAGACGTCGCGGCCCTCGAGCAGCGCGTAGGGCCCGTGGTAGACGGTCGTCGCGTCGCTCGGGTCGTAGAACAGCGCGAGGAACGTGCCCGTGGCGACCAGCACGACGAAGGCGTAGAGCGCGAGCTCGCCCAGCATGAACGACCAGTGGTCGGGGAAGACGTAGCGCAGCGTCTTGCGCGCGAGCACGGCCGCGCCCGTGCGCTCGTCGAGGAAGCGCAGGGCACCCTCACCGGTCATCGCCGCGCGCTCGCGCTCGCCGCGCGTCATCCCCGCACCCCCCACCACGCCGGCCCGATCGCGCCGGAGAAGCCGCCGCCGGCGCGCAGCTCGCGCGTTGCCGGATCGATCAGCAGCGGCAGCTGCGGGAGCGGCCGGCCCGCCGGCCCGGCCACGACCTGGCCGCCGTCGCGCGTGTCGAAGACCGAGTAGTGGCACGGGCAGGCGAGCCCCGGCGGGTCCGACGTCTGCTGGTAGAGCGGCGAGCGGTAGAGCGCGACCGCGCAGCCCGCGTGGGTGCAGATCTTCGAGAATGCGAGCAGGCCCTCCGGGGCCCAACCGCGGCGCTCGGGCGGCAGCTGCAGCTTCGACGGGTCGTCGCGCACGACGACCACCGGCGAGCCCAGCTCGCGCAGGTCGGCGCCCTCGGGGTAGGCGGTGGCGAACGAGCCGGGCGTGATGTCGTCGGCGAGGATCGGCTGACCCTGCCCGTCGACCAGGCGGCGGCCGCGCTGCCACGGCGTCTGGGTGATCGAGTCGCCGACGGAGGGCCCGAGCGAGGTCACCGGGGCGACGACCGCGGCCGCGAGCGTCGTCCCCGCCGCCGCCCCGGCGCCGAGCAGCAGCCGCCGTCGTGAGACGCCGCGGC
>JAOPVG010000180.1 GCA_025966255.1 Jatrophihabitans sp. | reverse complement strand
GGCGACGCCCCGAACGACGTCGCAGCCGACCCCGGCGCCACCGAACTGAACGTGGGGCCCGTCGCCAACGCCGGCGCGAGCGCAGCAGCGACCGGCGCGCCGACCGGGAGCACGGTGGTCCGGGCGTCCTCGCCGGGGATGGGGACCATCCCGGCGGTCGCGCTGTCCGGGTTCCGCAGTACCTGCGACACCTCGGCCGCCGACGGCCGAGCGGACGGCTCCCGGGCCGTCATCGCGGCGAGCAGTTCGGGCCACGGCGCAGCGAGACCCGAGGGGATCTCCGGATCGCGCTCGAGTCGAGCCATGGCGGCCTCGAGCGGCGGCCCGTCGAAGGACCGGATCCCGCTCAGCGCCTCGATCAACGACAGGCCCAGCGCGTAGACATCGGCCGGCGGCCCGACGCTGGATCCCAGCGCCTGCTCAGGCGCGAGATACGACGCGGTGCCGAGCGTCGCGTTGACGCTGGTGTGGCCCTGGCTGCCCATCAGGCGCACGATGCCGAAATCGGACAACCGCGCGCGTGTGGTCAAGCCGGTGATGTGGTCGGTGCCGAGCAGAATGTTGGCCGGCTTGACGTCGCGGTGCACCATCCCTTCGTCGTGGACGTAGGCGAGCGCGGCGGCGATCTGGCTGCCCACGTCCCGGGCTTCGGACTCCGGTACGGCCCCAGCGGAGATTCGCTCGGCGAGGCTCGGACCGTCGACCAGTTCCATGACCAGGTAGGCCGGGCCGTCTTCGGCGGCGACCGAACCGTCGAAGAGGGTGATCAGGCTGGGGTGGTTGAGCCGGGCGAGTGCGTGCAGTTCGGCGCGCTGGCGCTCGACCCCGGAAGCGGTGTCAGGAGTGCTGTACGCGGTCCGGAACACCTTTACCGCGACGTCGCGTTCGAGCAACTCGTCGTGGGCCCGGAACACGTCGGCCATGCCGCCGGCCCCGATGCGGCCGGTGACGCGGTAGCGGCCGCCAAGGCGCCAGACCGGATTGGTGTCCGGGGAGGTCGGAGCGGAGCCGGGCTGCGGAGGGGGTGCCGCGGATGCGGGGGCGGCGGCGGCACTCGACGTGTCGTGCATAGTCAAGGAATCTTTCCCAGCGGGCTTCGGCTTCAACCCGGCGTCCATCCTGCGGTGCAGCGCGCCGGGGACATGCGCCGGATCACTCCTCGTCGAAGGTCAGCGAGATCGAATTGATGCAGTACCGCTGGTCGGTCGGGGTGCCATATCCCTCACCGGAGAATACGTGCCCGAGGTGGCTGTGGCAGTTGGCGCAGAGGACCTCGGTGCGAGCCATGCCGAGGGCCCGGTCGGTCCGCTCGATGACCCGTTCGCCGGCCAGCGGGGTGAAGAAGCTGGGCCAGCCGCAGTGCGAGTCGAACTTGTGCTCACTGCGGAACAGTTCGCTGCCGCACGCCCGGCAGCGGTAGCTGCCCACCTGGTGGTTGTCCGTGTACTCCCCGGTGAACGCACGTTCGGTGCCGGCCTTGCGCAGCACCGCGTACTCGTCGGGGGTGAGCTCGGCCCGCCACTCCTCGTCGGACTTGGTGACCGCCGGCGGCGGGAGTTCCTCGGTGCGCTTCATACCGTGACGGTACCCAGGAGAGCTGTGGCGAGGTATTACCGCCTGCGGATGGCCGGCGGCGAGCCGGTTACAGAGCGTGCACGATGCCGAAGACGCCGTAGATGATGGTCAGCCCGGTGCCGATGAGGAGCAGCCAGACGACCACCTTCGCCGCCGTGCGACGCGAGCCGGTGAGCCGGGCGAGTCCGTCGCCGAAGGCGGCCAGATTCTGCAGTTCGCCGTCAGCGGTGTTCGGGTTGGCCGTGCGGCCCCAGGCGCCGTCGACATAGGGAGCGCGGTGCGCGGGCAGGTCCGCGTCGTCGTCCTCCTGAGTCCACATGAGCCCAGGGTAGACACGGCGGCTCGGTACCTGCCTGCGACGTGCCGGGCGCGCTAACGTGCCGGACATGGCTTCACCGAGCACGGAGATCGAAGTCGGTGCCCATACGGTGCGCATCAGCAACCCCGACCGCGTGTACTTCTCCACGCGCGGCGAGACGAAGCTCGATCTCGTCAAGTACTACCTGTCGGTCGGCGACGGGATCGTGCGGGCGTTGCGCGAGCGGCCCTGCATGTTGCACCGCTATCCGAACGGCGTCGATGGCGAGAAGATCTACCAGAAGCGGCTGCCGAAGGGTGCGCCCGACTGGGTGGAGACGGTCGAGGTCCGGTTCCCGTCGGGCCGGACGGCGGACGAGCTGTGCGTCACTGAGCTGGCCGCGGTGGTGTGGGCCGTCCAGATGTCGACGGTCGAGTTCCATCCGTGGCACTCGCGGCGGGCGGACACGGAGCGGCCGGACGAACTGCGCATCGACCTCGATCCGCAGCCCGGCACCGGCCTCGCCGAATGCAAGCAGGTGGCCGGCGTCGTGCACGAGGTGCTCACCGAACTGGGCGCGGTCGGGTGGCCGAAGACGTCCGGCTCCAAGGGCGTGCACGTCTACGTGCGGATCGAGCCGCAGTTCGGCTTCCGCGAGGTGCGCCGCGCCGCCTTGGCCTTCGCCCGTGAGGTGGAACGACGCGCGCCGGAGCTGGTGACGACGGCGTGGTGGAAGGAGCAGCGCGGTGAGCAGGTGTTCCTCGACTACAACCAGAACGCGCGCGACCGCACGATCGCAAGTGCGTATTCAGTGCGGGGAAAGCCCTGGGGCCCGGTGTCGGCACCCGTCACTTGGGACGAGCTGCCGGACGTCGAGATGGAGGACTTCACGATCGCGACGATGCCGGAACGCTTCGCCGAGTTGGGCGACGTACACGCTGGCATCGATGACAGCGTGTGGTCGATCGAGCCGCTGCTGGAGTGGGCCGATCGCGACGAGCAGGACCACGGACTGGGCGACGCGCCGTACCCGCCGAACTTCCCGAAGCAGGATGGCGAGCCGCCGCGCGTCCAGCCGTCCCGGATGAACCGCGCCAACTGGG
>JAOPVG010000146.1 GCA_025966255.1 Jatrophihabitans sp. | reverse complement strand
CCCGACGTCCGGGGTGGCCGCGCCGGCTAGGAGTGGATCGCCTCTTCCTAGCGGATGGACCCTGTCGACGGGCGACGGCGTCGCTCAGGCAGGAAACGTGATCGTCCTTCCTCAGGGAGGGTCGCTGCCGGCGCGCGATAGCGTCCCTCAGGCAGGAGGAGGTGATCGATTGAGCCACCCGGATTCGCGCCACCTGATGCGCGCCACCTTCCCGTCGAACCGGGGTGGTCCGATTCGCCCGACGTCCGGGGTGGTCCGATTCGCCCGACGTCCGGGGTGGCCGCGCCGGCTAGGAGTGGATCGCCTCTTCCTAGCGGATGGACCCTGTCGACGGGCGACGGCGTCGCTCAGGCAGGAAACGTGATCGTCCGTCTCCTATGGGAGGGCCGCTGCCGGCGCGATAGCGTCGCTCAGCCAGGAAACGTGATCGTCCTTCCTCAGGGAGTACCGCTGCCGGCGCGCGACAGCGTCGCTCAGGCAGGAAACGTGATCGTCCTTCCTCAGGGAGGGCCGCTACCGGCGCGCGGTGGCGTCGCTCAGGCAGGAAGAGGTGATCGATTCCAGCGAGCCCTCTGCCTTGACTTGGACCTCAGGTCGTCTCCATGATCACGTGCGCGACCCGGTCGTCCGGGGTCCACGTGATGCGCATGAGGCCGGAGCCGCCGCGATCCCACGAGAAGCGGACGATGTCGATCGATCCCTCGGTGCTCAGGTCGATCACCGAGATCGTGTCGTTCGACGGGTTGGCCTTGTAAGCGTCGCCGATGGCGTACCGGCCGTCGTACGGGCCGGTCTGCTCGCCCACGAACTCCATCTGCACGGAGTCGGCGAGACCGTCCAGGTACTGGTCCCACGAGCCGGAACGCACCGCATCGTTGTAGCGGTCGATGTAGGCCATCACACGTTCCGGGCCCGATCCCATGGGTCAGCCGCTCTTGCGGCGGAAGGTGCGTTTGCCGCCAGCCGCGCCCCGGGAATCGTGGATCTTGGAATCGCCCTGCGTCGCGGCCTCGTGCGGGTGCTTTTTGCCGCGCTTGCGCTCGAGTGCATCACGGAAGGCGTCCTTCACCTCACCCGGCGCGCCTTCCTCGTCCGTCTCGTTCTCGTTCGGGTTCGGGTTCGCGCTCATGGACCCAGCCTCGCATGCGCGAGGCCGGGCCTGCCACCAGGTTGCCGCCGGTCAGACGCGCTCGAGCACGACGACCGGAATCTCCCGGTCGGTCTTCTTCTGGTACTCCGCGTAGTCGGGCCACACCTCGACCATGTGGGCCCACATGGCGGGCTTCTCCTCGTCGGTCGCGGCCCGCGCCTTGGCCGTGAACTTGTCGTCCTTTATCTGGACGGTGACCGTGGGGTCGGCCTCGAGGTTGCGGAACCACTCCGGCGGCTCAGGTGAGCCGCCCTTGGACGCCACGATCAGCTGCGCGTCGTCGTCCCAGTCGCGGTAGATGAGCGGGTGGGTGTACTCCTTGCCCGACGTCCGGCCCTTGGTGTGCAGCAACAGGATCGTCGTACCGTTCTTCCAGTAGTAGCCTTCTTCGCCGTCAGTGGCCTCGTAGCGCGTTACGTGTTCCTTGCCGTACAGCATGCAATCTCCTCGTATCGGGGGACGTGGCATCGGGGGACGTGGAATAGCTTGCCCGGTCTTGTCGTTCCCGAAGCAGTTGCACAAGCAACCAAATTAGGAGGCTGGTTTTGATGGCTGCCGTCACTGCTGACACCCTTGTTCTGCCCCGTGTGAAGCGCGCCGGACTGGGTGACACCGAGCGGCCCGTTCTGGCGGTTTCGACGGGTCCGACAGGCTTCGAAGGAGAAGGATTCCCGGTTCGCCGCACGTTGGCGGGCATCGACTACAAGTACCTCGATCCGTTCATCATGATGGATCACATGGGTGAGGTGGACTACGCGGCCGGTGAGCCACGCGGTACCAACTGGCACCCGCACCGCGGCTTCGAGACCGTCACCTACCTGATCGATGGGCAGTTCATCCACCAGGACACCCACGGGGGCGGCGGCGTCATCAAGGAGGGCTCCACCCAGTGGATGACCGCCGGCGCCGGGTTGCTGCACATCGAGACCCCGCCGGAGAAGCTGGTGGAGGACGGTGGCCTGTTCAACGGCTTCCAGCTGTGGGTCAACCTGCCCGCCGCGGACAAGTTCGTGGCCCCGGCCTACCAGCCCGTCGAGGCCTCGGACCTGCTCCTGCTCGCGAGCGAGGACGGCGGCGCACTGCTGCGCGTCATCGCCGGCGAGGTCGACGGACACGTGGGGCCCGGCTCCACGCACACGCCGATCACCCTGTTGCACGCTTCGATCGCCGCCGGGGCGCAGCTGTCGCTGCCCTGGCAGCCGACGTACAACGCCCTGGCCTACGTCTATGCGGGTTCGGGCAGCGTCGGACCGAAGGGTGAGCCGATCCACGCCGGCCAGCTGGCCGTCTTCGGCGCCGGCGACCGCATCACCCTGGCCGCCGATGCCACGCAGGACAGTCGTACGAGCTCGCTCGAGGTGATCCTGCTCGGCGGCGAGCCGATCGGGGAGCCGATGGTGCACTACGGACCGTTCGTCATGAACACCCGTGAGGAACTCCAGCAGGCGCTCGAGGACTACCAGCGGGGACGTCTCGGAATCATCCCGCCGGACGCGATCATGCCGCACGTTCCGCGCGGCTGACCGGCAATATAGATTTACTCAACCGCCCGGCACCGTCGACAGTCGACGATGCCGGGCGGTTGACCGTTAAGGCCGCTGCCCGGGCCGGAATCGCACGGACACCGACGCGGCCCGGGCCCGGACGGCGTCGTGGTTGCGGCGGCTCGACCGGCCGGGGCCGGCGACGGGGAATCCGATCGTCGAGCGCAGCCAGGGCACGCCTCATCGCGTAGTTTCGCCACATTCACAGCAGACTCTGTTGAGCCCGGAACGAATCGTGCAGGATGACCCCAGCGAAATGGCGGGTACCTGGTTCAATCGGACGAAAGGCAGCGCAATGGGGCGACGCAGAACTCTCGTGGCGATAACGGCCATACCGATCCTGGTGGCGGGGCTGGCGGCAGCCGGTCTCGCGGCAGCGCCCGGAGCCGGGGCGCGGCTGACGCCGCTGTCCGGCCCCCGGGTCGAGTACAACGTGCTGGTCGCCGACGGCGCCGCGTCCGGGGCGGCCCAGCAAGCGGTGCGGTCGGCCGGCGGGACGGTCGAGCGCAGCAACG
>JAOPVG010000083.1 GCA_025966255.1 Jatrophihabitans sp. | reverse complement strand
ACGAGTTCTTGGAAGCCGCCGTCGACGACCGCGCGCTGGTCGGCCGTGATGCTGCCGTTGCCGAGGCTGTAGTTGATACCGGCATTCGGGTCGCCGGTCTTCGACAGGCGAATGAAGTACCGGCCGGTCCCGTACGGGCCGGTGGTCGTGACGGTGTGCGCCTTCACCGTGCGCTGGAAGTCGTCGGCGGCGGCCTGGTAGAGCCGCGCATGGGCGGTGTCACCGAAGCCGCGCGCCAGCGTGGCCGCAGCGGTGAGCCCGGCGATCTCGGCGGCAATGGTCGACGGGGAGTAGCCCGACTGCTCCTCCCACCGCTCGACCCCGAACGACGGTCCGTGCGCGACGAGGAAATCGGCGGCGGGCACGACGTGGTTGCGATAGAGCTTGCCGTCCTGGCCGAGCCCGGTCAGGTAGGCCATCAGGATCGGGTACGCGGTCTCGTCGCGCTGATCACCGCCGGTGTCGGGCGCGACCTTGCCGTTGAGCAGCGAGTTGCGCGGGAGCTGCCCGCCGGGCTGCTGCTGGCGGTTGAACAAGAACCGCGTGGCCGCGCGGGCAGTGGACAGGTCGCCGTCGGCGATCAATCCGGTGACGCCCTCGTACAGGTCGCGGGCGAACACCTCGCGGTACGAGCCGAAGTAGACGGGCTTGCCGCCGACCAGGTCTCCGGCGCTGACGGCCTGCCCCCACGGACTGGCCAGCGACGCGACCAGTGCGCCGGGGAAGGTCTTGTCCTCGCTCGCCTTGAGCACGTTGGCGCTCAGGTAGTAGGCGCGCTCGAGCGCCGGCTGCGAAGCACCGCTGTTGAACGGACGGCGCAGGCCGGCGTCGTACTGCTGCCAACCCTGAGCGTACGAGGCTTCGACACAGTGGAACGAACGATGCAGCGACGTGCCCGCGCTGGTCACGGCCTCCTGCTGGCTGCGACCGAAGCCGAGGGCGAGGGTGGCATCGGCGTCGCGATTCCGCGGCGTGACGTCGGTCGTCGCCACCACGTGCCCGTCCGGCGCGGACGAGTAGGTCGGCGACAGTGCGTGGCCGGCGTCGAGCTGGGTGAGTCCGTCCGAGGCCGAGCCCGCGTAGCCGACCGAGGCCGAGTGCCGCGATGACGAGTCGAGCGCCATGTAGGTCGGCACGGCGTAGTCGCGATTCGCGGCCTGGCTCACCGTGTTCGGGTCGCCGACGACCGGCACGCCGGACGCCTCGACCACGCCGCTGTCGGCCCCGCCGTTCGCGGTGCCGCCACCGCCGTTGCCGTTGACGTGCGCGTCGAGCCGGGCGTACAGGCGCAGCTGCTTCTTGCGCAGCGCGGACTGGTGCAACGTCGTGTTGATGAGGATGGTGTCCCGAGCCGGATCGGCCAGGTACGTCGTCACCAGTTGGTACTTGTGCGGCTTGTTGGTGGCGGTGACGGTGCACTCCATGCCGGTGGCATCGGCCCGCACGGTGTAGGTCATGTCTCGCTGCTGCAGGTCGCTGAACGACGTGCCGTCGGTGACGACGAACTGCAGCGACTGCACGTTCGTGTTGTCGATCGTCGGCTCGTACACGTCCGACAGCACCCCGCCGGCCACGGTGAACCAGACCTTGGACGAGGCGGAGCGGGCCGTGCCGACGCAGTCCTTGCGGGCCAGGTCGAAGCGCGACAGCGACCCGGGCGCACCTGGCGCGGCTGCGGCCACCCGCTGCGCCGCCGCCCCGGCGATGCTCGGGGCGGGCGCGGCCAGCAACCCGGCGACGGACACGGCAATCACGCTGAGCGTGAGACCAAGGCGGCGGGACGAGCGACGACGCGACATGGGCACTCCTCGGCACCGGCGACGGGATGCCCAGGATTGTTCGCGCGCTGAACATAACAAGTCAAGATGTCGGGTTGGCCCGAAGTCGACGGACTCCGCCCGGCCGGTTGATCGCCGCCGTCAGCCGACGGGCACCCCGGAGTCGAGGAAGGTCGACCGGAGCAAGAAGCCGGCCTCGAAACCCACTAGTTCTTCGACGAGTTCGAGCAGCCGAGCCAGGAACGCCGGGCCGTGCGGAACGTCGCGGTCTCCAACCAGGTGGTGGGCGAGTTCGTGCAGCACCACGAGTTCGCGCATTGCCCAGCGTCCGCCGACCCGGTGCGGCGGCACCGCGATCGTGTGGGTGGCGAATTCGTACTCGGCCATGGTCGCTCCGGCGCGGGCGCGCACAGTGACCGGAAGCGCGGCGCGGTCCGGCGCCGCCCGCCGCACCCATTCCAGCGCCAGCACGGCGTCCACGTAGCGCTGCACCGAGTCGAGGTCGCCGAACTTGCGGTCCTCGGGCACGACGACGCGGGATCCGAACGCGTGGGCGACGGGGAAGTCGTGGCGCCGGTCGATCATTCGGGTGAGGGTTGCCTCGGCGTCGTAGACGCGTTGCCGGTGGCGGTCGCGCCCGCTCACGACGGAAGCGCGCGGCGTTGCCCACCCAACTGCCGCGCCGACGTGGTCGACGCGGCATCGGCGGCGCGCCGGCCGGCCCGCTCGGCCATCGTGGAAGTGCGGCCGGCTGACCCCCAGCCGCGCCAGGCGCCGCGAGCCTCGGACGTCCGCTGATAGAAGTCATGGATCTCCAGCGACTTCTCCTGCAAAACGAGGGCGGTGCTCGTCGAGTCCGTGGCCGTCGCCGTGGCATCTGTACTCGCGACGTCGCGAAGGGCCCGCTCCGTGGCTTCTTCACGGGCGGCCGCGAGCCGCTCGCCGATCCGCTCGGCGAACGCGATCTGGAAGCTGATCCGGGCCGTGATGCCGTGCACCGGCTTCTCGACCGTGCGGACCCGGCCGATGCGGTCACGCTGCTCGACCCGCACTGTCTCCCGCCGGAACGCGCCGGAGCGCAGAAAGGCGTCCGAGCCGCGCACCATCTGCACCACCAGGGAGGCGTAGAGCGCCTCGCACAGCTCGATGTCGGTCTCGAAGCCATAGGCGATGACGAACGTGGAGTTCCCGGCGAGATCGCAGGCCAGATCGTTCGCGTGCGCGATCGCGAGGAATAGCTGCACGTACGTTCGCAGGGCCCGCTTTCCGGCCGGCCCGATCTCGATGCGTTTCGCGACCGGCGCCGCCCGCCGTTCGGTCCGCGCGCTGTGGGCCCGAGCGACCGCGAGATCGATCGACGTGACGGTGGCGAGCCGTTGGGCCGCGGCCATGAACGCCTCGGCCTCGTGCTCGTTGTCGGTGGATTCGGCCTGGCGCAGCAGGCCGGCCAGCTTGGTCAGGTACTTGTCCTCGGTCACGCCCACGCCCCCTCTTGATCCTCCGACCATCATTCACCGCGGGTCTGACGGTGGTCGGGTCGGAGGTCGAGGTCTAGAGCGGCTCGGGGGCGGGCTTCTTCGTCAGGGCGTCCCTCGTCAGCTCTGGGTCCTCCACCCCGAACTCGCTCACCGCCGGCGCGCCGGGCGGGGTACCGATGGTCATCCTCGGGCCGGTGAACCAGCGCTTGGCCGACAGATGCCAGAAGATCCAGAGCAGCAGCAGCGCGCCGCCGACGAGGATCGGCGTGTAGTTGACGTACTTCAAGCTCGACCAGCCGAAGCCCTTGTACCAAGGCGCGCCGAGCGACGAGGTTGGCAGTAGCGCGATGATCGACGTGATCGCGATCTCGGCGACGGCGACGAGGCACATCCACTTGTACTTCCGACCCAGCGTCCAGCCGCCTGGTTTGAAGTCGTCCCCGGCCTTCCACCGGAGCCAGATCGGAATCGCGAACGCGACGTACAGGCCAACCACGCCGATCGACACCACGGCGAAGAAGGCGACCGGAACCGGTGCCCCGTTGATGTCCACCTTCACCAGGGCCGGCAGCGTGATGATCACCGCGACCACCGCGGACAGGATGACGCCGTAGACCGGCACCCGGTTGGTATTGAGCTTCGACCAGTACCTCGATCCCGGCACCGCGCCGTCGCGGCTGAACGCGAACAGCATGCGGGTCGTGCTCGTCATGCAGGCCACCGTGCAGAAGAACTGCCCGATCGTCGCGATGATCAGGATCAGGCTGGCCCAGTTGACGGAGAGCGCCTGTCCGAAGATGAGCCCGACCCCGCCGCCGCCCTTCGTCACGCCGGCCTCGTCCTGTACCGCGAACAGGAACGCGAGCAGCAGGATCCAGCCGCCGATGCCCGAGTAGAAGATCGAGCGCCAGATGCCCTTCGCCGCCGAGTTCGCGGCACTGTGCGTCTCCTCCGACAGGTGGGCGGAGGCGTCGTAGCCGGTGATCGTGTACTGCGTGAGGATCACCGACAGCGGGATGACGCCGAACAGGAAGGCCAACCCGGTGCTGCGTCCGCCGAAGAAGCCGGTGTTGTTCACGGTGTCGGTGAACACCGACGACACGCTGGCGTGGTGCGACGGCGCGAACACCAGCACCAGCACGATTGCGGTCGCGCCGATCACGTGCCACCACACCGAGACGTTGTTCAGCACCGCGAGCAGGTGGCTGGAGAAGATGTTGACGAGGGCGACGAGGAAGAGCACGACCAGAAAAATGAGGAACACGCGCGTCAGGCTGTAGTGCGCTGCCCACGACTTGCTGTACGTGTCGAGGGTCAGGTCGAAGAACGTCGCGCACCCGTAGGCGACCGACGCATCGATGGCGAGCAGGCCGATCAGGTTCAGCCAGCCGGTGTAGTAGCCGGCCTTGACCCCGCCCAGCTTGGACGCCCACCAATAAATGCCGCCCGACGTCGGGTACGCCGACACGAGCTCGGACATGCACAGGCCGATGACGAGGATGAACAGCGATGCGATCGGCCAGCCCCACGCGATCGCGGCCGGTCCACCGTTGTTCCAGCCGACCGCGAACGTGGTGAAGCAGCCGGCCAGGATCGAGATGATCGAGAAGGAGATGGCGAAGTTGGAGAAGCCGGACCAGGACCGGTTCAGCTCCTGCTTGTAGCCCAGTTCGGCGAGTCGTTGTTCGTCCAGGTCCACACTTGTCTTGGCCACTGCGGGTACTCCCTCGCGATTAGTTCGGCTGCTGAACGTCCTCGATCAGACGAGCGAAGTCCGGACCGTCGAACTCGCGGACGGCCCGTTCGTACTTCTCCATGCCCCAGCTCCAGAAGTCGAAGGCGGCATCACTGACGGAGTCCTGGATGGACGCCCAGAGCGTCCAGCCGTACTGGGCGATCAGCGCCAGCAAGCGAGCCCGGGCGACCTTCGCGGGGGACGCCTCCCCGTAGTACGCGCCCACGATCTCGTCCAGTCGCTCGAGACCGAGACCGGCCTCGCTCCAGATGTTGCCGAGCTCGAAACACGCCTCGTTGTTGCCCGCGTACTCGTAGTCGATGAACCACAGCCGCTGGCCGTCGTCCAGGATGTTCGCCGCGAGCAGGTCGTTGTGGCAGGGCACGGATGCGTCGTGGCGCACGTCGAGTGCGCGCCGCATCTGCTCCACCTGAGGGCCGAACTCCAGGTAGCGAGCGGGCAGCCGGAAACCGTGCTGGGTGACGACGTCGAGGTAGCTGCGCTGCACGTCGAACATGTTGAAGTCGTTGGCGAAGCGCGGTCCGGCGTGCAACTGCCGACAGGTCTCGACGATCCGGGCCAGATTGGCGCTGTCGTCCAGATCGGTGTCGGCGAACGTCCGAGCGTCGATCCATCGGACGAAGGCCACGCCTTCGGCCGGCTCGCACGCCACGACTTCCGGGCCGACGCCGGCCCGGGCGGCGGCGTCGGAGTTGTGGCACTCCGCGAACCGGTCGATGGCGAGCAGTCCGCTCTTGCTCGAGGAGAGCCGGGCCACCAGGGGCGGTCCGGCCGACGGGCTCACCTTGTAGATGCGATTGGTGAGGCCGCCCTCGAGCGGCTCGACCTGCCAGGTGAGGTCGGGAGAGCCCGGTACAAGGCGCAGCGCGGCATCCAGGACGTCGCGGTCGGAGCGGCGCATGGCGATTCGCGTTCCGGCGGCAGCAGACCCAGGGCGAGGCGCCGTCGACTGTGCCGTCACCCGTCCTCCTCCCGATCAGTGACCGGTGGTCAATGCGATGCACGGCGCCGCTGAATGCAGTGTCGGGATGGTAGGCCCGCCGAGCGCTTACGGTCTACCCCCCAGACCTTTTGCGCGATTCGCGCCTTGTCCGGCGACGCGCGGCCCAGCATGATGAGCAGCCGTGGCCGCCGAACGGAACCTGCCCGCCTCCACGCGGATCGTGGTGATCGGCGGCGGCGTGGGCGGGGCCAGCGTCGCGTACCACCTCGGTGAGCTGGGGGAGACCGACGTCGTTCTCCTCGAACGGAGCGAGCTGACGAGCGGCTCGACCTTCCACTCGGCCGGACTGGTCGGCCAACTGCGCGCCGATCCCACGCTGACGCGGATGAACATGTACTCCGTTGAGCTGTACCGGCGCCTGCAGCGGGACGGCCACCACCTCGGCTGGACCGAGAGCGGCGGTATCAAGCTCGCCTCGAGCACCGAACGCATGGAGGAGATCCGCCGCCAGATCAGCTGGGCCCGCACCTACGACCTGCCCCTGCACGAGATCTCGGCCGTCGAGGCCAAGGAGCGGTTCCCGCTGCTCGATATCGACGGGGTGGTCGGTGCCGCATACCTGTCCTCCGACGGCTACCTGGATCCGTCCCAGCTCTGTTACGTGCTGGCCAATCTGGCTCGGGCCGCGGGCATCCAGATCGTCGAACGCACCAGGGTTGTCGGTATCGACGTGCGGGACGAGCGCGTGCACCGGGTCCGGACCGATCGGGGCGATATCGTCTGCGAGATCGTCGTCGACTGCGGCGGCATGTTCGCGGCCGAAATCGCGCGAATGGTCGGTGTGCGCGTTCCGATCGTGCCGATGTCGCACCAGTACGTGATCACCGAACCCTTCCGGGACCGGGGCGAGACCGCGCTGCCCACGCTGCGCGACCCGGACCTGCTCGTCTACTTCCGGCCCGAGGTCGACGGCTTGGTGATGGGCGGCTACGAACGGCAACCCGCGCCGTTCACCGCCACGGCGCAGACCTACGACGCAGTCCCGAGCGACTTCAACGGCAAGCTGCTGGCCGAGGACTGGTCGCGGATGGAGGAGATCGCGCAGAACGCGGCCCGGCGGGTACCGGTGATGGAAACTCTCGGCGTCCGCAAGATCATCAACGGTCCGGAGGCCTTCACGCCGGACAACGAGTTCTGCCTCGGCGAGATCGAGGTCGCTGGGTTCTTCGTCGCGGCCGGGTTCTGCGCACATGGCATCGCCGGTGCGGGTGGCATCGGCCGGGTGATGGCGGAGTGGATCACGGCGGGGGAGCCGAGCTTCGACGTGTCGCACATGGACGTGAATCGCTTCGGCCGTCCGTACCGCTCGCCCGGCTACACGCTGGCCCGCACGGTCGAGAACTACCGGACCTACTACGACATCCCATATCCCGGACTGCAGCGGCAAGCAGGTCGGCCCTTGCGCACGTCGCCTGCCTACCCGTGGCACGCCGCTCACGGTGCGCGGTTCGGGGAGAAGGCCGGCTGGGAGCGCGTCGACTGGTACGAGAGCAACGCCGCCCGAGCGGTCGACGTGACTCGGCCTGACGGCTGGGCCGGACGATACTGGTCCCCGGCGATCGCGGCCGAGCATCGAGCCACGCGCGAGACGGCCGGCCTGTTCGACGAGTCGTCGTTCGCCAAGATCGAGGTGTCGGGACCGGATGCCGCGGCACTGCTCGAGTGGGTCTGCGACAACGCCGTGGCCCGCGAGATCGGCGCGGTCACGTACACGCAGGCGCTCAACCCGCGGGGCGGGATCGAGTGCGACTTCACCGTCACGCGCACCGCCGACGACGCCTTCCTCATCGTCACGGGGACGGCCTTCGGATCGCATGACCTGGCGTGGCTACGGCGGCAGGCCCGGCGCCGCAACGCGCGGGTTCGCATCACCGACGTCACCGGGCAGTTCGCGTGCTTCGCGCTGTGGGGGCCGCGCTCGCGCGAGATCCTGGCGCAGCTCACCCCAGCGGATCTCGGCAACGAGGCCTTCCCATTCATGACGGCGCAGGAGCTGACCGTCGGGAACGCGCCCGTCCGCGCCCTGCGCGTGACGTTCGTCGGCGAGCTCGGGTGGGAGCTCTACACGTCGAGCGAGTACGGCGCGTCGCTGTGGGCCGCCGTGTGGGCGGCCGGCCGCGCGGCCGGTCTGATGGCGGGCGGGTACCGGGCGATCGAGAGCCTGCGGCTGGAGAAGGGGTACCGCGTCTGGGGCAGCGACATCACCCCGGAGACCACTCCCTACGAGGCCGGCCTCGGCTTCTGTGTGCACCTGGACAAGCCCGGCGGCTTCGACGGTGCGGACGCGCTACGGGCGGCCAAGGAGCCTGGTCCGACCCGCCGGTTGCGCGCCCTCGTCCTCGACGACCCGCGCGCGGTGGTCCTCGGCAGCGAGCCGGTGCGCGTCGCCGGGCGCATCGTCGGACGGGTGACATCGGGCGGGCTCGGCTACACGACCGGTGCGT
>JAOPVG010000012.1 GCA_025966255.1 Jatrophihabitans sp. | reverse complement strand
CGATCAGTTCGCGATCGGCGGCCCGGCCGTCGGCGTCACCGCGCGCGAGCATCAGCAGATCCTCGACGAGACGCGACATGCGGGTGCCCTCGCCCTCGATGCGCGAGAGGTTGTCGTCCTCGGTATTCCCGACGGCGCGTTGCATGCGAGCCAGCTCGGCGTAACCCCGGATCGAGGTCAGCGGCGTGCGCAGCTCATGGGAGGCGTCAGCGAGGAACTGGCGCATCCGCTGCTCGCTCTCCAACCGCGCTGCGAACTGCGTCTCGACTGCGGCGAGCAGGGTGTTGAACGAGGCCGCGAGCTGGCCTACCTCGGTACCCGAGTCGCTATCGGGTACCCGCCGGTCCAGACCGTGCCCTTCGGGGGACAGCTCCGCGGCCACCTCTTGAGCGGTGGCGGTCACGCGGCGCAGTCGTCGCAGGCTCAACTGAACGCCGTACGTGGTCGCCAGCAGCGCGAGCACCACGGCCGCTCCGCCGATGGCGACCTCGAGTACGAAGAGCCGGTGCAGCGTCTCTTGTTCGTCCCCGGTGCTCAGCCCCACGACCACCATGGCGGGCTTCTGATTGACCGTGTTGGGGTTGAGCGTGGCCGGCTGCACGGTGATCCGAAGCTGCAGGCCATCGGCCGTGGTGATGGTCGTCGGAGAGGACGATTCGCGCGCAGCCAGGTTCTGGCGCTGGGCCGCCGACAGCTCGATCGACTTCAGCGAGTAGTCGTTCGGCGTCGGGTTCGCCAGAACTGCGCCGGTAGCCGGATCCAGCGCAGTCGCGTAGACGACCAGCGGGGCCGGCCCGATGCGGGGGGGCCCATTGAAGGCTCGGTACAGGCCTTGGCTGATCGTGGTCTGCAGCTGCTGGTCCAGGCGATTGTCGAGGAACGACTTCAACGCGAAGTAGGTCCCGCCGCCGATGAGCAAGACGAGCACCACGACCAGGGACACGACACCGGTCACCAGCCGCGCGGTGAGGCTGCGGGGGCCGAGGCGTCGAGGACGCGGTTGGCCGCGGTCGCCGATGACCTCCTCGTCCGGCGGTGCGGGACGAGCAGGGTCGGGTGGCGGCGGAACGGTCGGAGGCGGCGGCGTGTACGGCTGTCCCCCCTCCGCCCGCATGAACTCGATCTCGCTCATGGGAGCGTCACGTGCGCGGCGCCTTGATCACGTATCCCGCGCCACGGATGGTGTGGATGAGCTTCGGCTCGATGTTGTCGACCTTCTTGCGCAGGTAGCCGATGTAGAGCTCGACGATGTTGGACTGCCCCTGGAAGTCGTACTTCCACACCCGGTCGAGGATCTGCGTCTTGGACAACACCACTCGCTCGTTGCGCATGAGATAGCGAAGCAGCTCGAACTCGGTGGCAGTTAGGTGCACCTCGACGCCGGCGCGGGTGACCTCGTGGCTGTTCTCGTCCAGTTCGAGGTCGGCGACGGTGAGGAGGCCCTCGCGGCCGCTGTCCGGCGAGGAGCGCCGCAGCACGGCATGCACCCGGGCGAGCAACTCCTCGATGCTGAACGGCTTGACGACGTAGTCGTCGGCACCGGCGCGCAGCCCGACGATGCGGTCGCTGGCGGTGTCGCGGGCGGTCAGGAAGATCACCGGTACCTGCGACCCGGCCGCCCGGAGGTTCTGCAGTACGCCAAGCCCGTCCAGGCCGGGCATCATCACGTCGAGAACGATGAGGTCGGGGTCGGTCTCAGCCACTTTCGCCAGTGCTGCCGTACCGCTGTCGGCCGTGACCGTCTCGAACCCGTCGAAGCGTAGTGCCGACGAGACGAGGTGCGTCACGTTGTCCTCATCGTCCACGACCAGCACGCGACGCTTGGTGTTCGTCGAAGCCGCTGCTGCACTCATTACGTGGTCTCCCCAAGGTGTGGTCTTAGTTTGCGCTGTGTCCATCCTGAGCGCGCTTATTAAGCCATTCGTGGGAGTTTACTGTGAAGGAGGTAGGTGACGCGACGCCGGCTGAACAGCCACGGTGCATCGGTCGGCCTCGATCAGCGAGCGTATCTGCCCGCGTCGTCCTACGAGCGCCGGCGCCGCAGGGACGCGGGCTCGACGGCCGTCGGCTCCGAACTGTGCGGCAGAGCGTCCGATCCGCCGCTCTTCGTCCGCCGGGATCCGGGTCGGGCGCCGTACACCCGCGCGATCGCTGACGGCGCCGGGCGACCGACGTGTCGCCACGCCTGCGGCGCGAAGCCGAAGATGAGCGCCAGCGCCGACGTGACGGCGATCAGCAGGGAGATGACGCGCCCGCCCGCAGTGGGGTCGACGAGGAAGTCGATCGCCGCGCCGAGGATGCCCAACTGCACGATGACGAAGGGCCAGCGGCGTCGCCCGTTCACCAGCCACAGCAGGGACACGGCGGTGACGACGAAGACGGCGAGTGCGATCCACCCCGCGATGAACTCGCCCTGCTTCGTCGACGTCACGTCCGGCGGCTGGACGGGGTGGACGCTGCCGTGGACGAGGAAAAGGACCGTGTACACGGCGAGGAACGGCAGCGGCGCGGTACCGAGGGCAACCGCGCCGACAACCGGCGGGGGTGTCTCGCGCACATAGTCGTCGTCGTGCACGTCCCTCCTGTCCTGCCGGGCGCCGCGGACTACCTGGATACGCTCTGCCGATGCAGCATCACGCCGTCGACGAACGGCACGCACTCAGCGAAACCCTACGCTGCGCCGACCCTGATTCCGAGACGCTCTGTGGCGATTGGACCACCGCCCAGCTCGCCGCGCATCTCGTGCTGCGCGAGCGCTCGGTGGTCGAACTGGCCGGCCGACTGCCGGTGCGCCGCCTGCGCGAACATGCCGAGCAGATGATCCTGGATCTCGCCACGCGGGAGCCGTACGAGAAGCTCGTCGACTTGGTGCACCGCGGCCCCTCCTGGTCGGACCTGAGCTGGCCGCTACCCGTGGCGTGGCTGTGGTCCTTGCCGCCGGTCCGCGAGGCCACCAACCTGCTCGAGTACCTCGTCCACCACGAGGACGTCCGCCGCGCCCGGCGAGGCTGGGCGCCGCGATCGCTGCCGCCGGATGTGCAGGATGCGGTGTGGCAGCGCCTGCGCCTCGCGGCCCGGTTGACGCTGCGATCCGTGCCCGTCGGGATCGCCCTCAGGTGGCCGGGGCCCGGCGAGCTCCGCACCCGGCTCGCGGGCCGCGGGGCGCCGACCGTGACGATCACCGGCGATCCGGTGGAGTTGGCGATGTTCACGTTCGGCCGGCTCGGCGTCGCGCAGGTCGACTATGCGGGCGACCCAGCGGACATCGCCGCCGTGCGCGGCGCCGACATCTCCATCTGATCAGCGGACGGGTCCATCTGATCAGCGGACGGGCACGCCGCTCGCGCGCAGGCTGTCCTTCACCGCGCCGATGGTGAAGTCCCCGAAGTGGAAGACGCTGGCCGCGAGTACGGCATCGGCGCCGGCCTCGACCGCGGGCGCGAAGTGCTCCACGGCGCCGGCCCCCCCGCTGGCGATGACCGGCACGGTGACCGCCGCGCGCACCAGGCGGATCAGCTCGAGGTCGAAGCCGTCCTTGGTGCCGTCCGCGTCCATCGAATTGAGCAGGATCTCCCCCGCTCCGAGGGCGGCGGCGCGGCGTACCCAGTCCACAGCGTCGATCCCGGTACCGCGCCGGCCGCCGTGCGTGGTCACCTCGAACCCACTGGGCGTGGGCGCTGACCCGTCCCGCACCCGCCGCGCGTCGGCCGAAAGCACGAGCACCTGATTGCCGAAGCGCTGCGCGATCTCCGCAATGAGCTGGGGCCGGGCGATCGCGGCGGTGTTCACGCCGACCTTGTCGGCGCCGGCCCGCAGCAGCGCGTCGACGTCACCGACGCTGCGCACTCCGCCACCGACGGTGAGCGGGATGAACACCTGCTCGGCGGTGCGGCGGACCACCTCATAGGTGGTCTCCCGGCCGCCGGAGGATGCCGTGATGTCGAGGAAGGTCAACTCGTCGGCGCCCTGCTCGTCGTACCGGCGGGCCAGCTCCACCGGATCGCCCGCGTCGCGCAGTCCGGCGAAGTTGACGCCCTTGACCACCCGGCCGGCATCGACGTCCAAACACGGGATGACACGGACGGCGAGGCTCACGCCGCCAGTCTGCCAACCCGGCTTCCCCCCGGCGTGGTACGGACCGGGCTAAATCGGGCATAAGGCCATTGCCAGTGGGCTTGACCACACTTTCGCGAGGGAGTGCCGATGAGCAGCACCGATGCCGCCGACCGATTGACCCCGTCCGACCGCCGCGCGGTGTTCGCGGCCCTGCTCGGCTGGACGATGGACGCCTTCGACTACTTCGTCGTCGTGCTCGTCTACGCCGATGTCGCCAAGGACTTCGGGGTATCGCTCACCGATATGGCCTTCCTGACCACGGTGACGCTGCTGATGCGCCCGGTCGGAGCGGCGATCTTCGGGATGTGGGCCGACAAGGTCGGCCGCAAGAAGGTGCTGATGATCGATGTCGGCTTCTACTCCGTGGTCGGCTTCCTCTGCGCATTTGCGCCGAACTACGCCACGCTGCTCGTGCTGCGGCTGCTCTACGGGGTCGGCATGGGCGGCGAGTGGGGCCTCGGCGCGTCGCTGGCGATGGAGAAGGTGCCGCCGAGCAAGCGCGGCCTCGTGTCCGGGATCTTGCAGCAGGGCTACGCGCTGGGCTACCTGTTCGCCGCGGCGGCGTACCTGTTGATCAGCAACCTGACCGACTGGGGCTGGCGCGGACTGTTCGCACTCTCGATCCTGCCCGCACTGCTGTCGCTGTTCGTCCGCGCGAAGGTCACCGAGTCCGAGGCGTGGGAGGAGACGCGCGAGAACGCCGTCCGCAACAAGACGACCGTGCGCCAGATCCTGTCCTCACCGGCGGTGCTGCGGCGCTTCGGCTACCTCGTGCTGCTCATGACGGCCTTCAACTGGATGAGTCACGGCACCCAGGACGTCTACCCGACCTTCCTCAAGGAGGGGCTGCACTTCTCCCACAACACCGCCCTCTACGTCGCGATGCTCTACAACTGCGGCGCCATCCTGGGCGGCACCATCATGGGCGCGGCGTCCGAACGCTACGGCCGACGAGCCATCGTGGTGTTCTGCGCCGTGCTGGGCCTGCCGATCCTGCCGCTGTTCGCGGCATCGCACACGCTGGGACTCGTGTGTCTCGGTTCGTTCCTCATGCAGTTCGTCGTGCAGGGCGCGTGGGGCGTGATCCCGGCCCACCTGACCGAGCTGTCGCCCGCCGAGATCCGCGGCTTCTACCCCGGCGTCACCTACCAGCTCGGCAACTGCCTGGCCGCCTTCAACCTGCCGATCCAGGAGCACCTGGCCGCCACACACAGCTACACGTTCGCGCTGACTGCGACGATGGTCCCGGTGTTCATCGCCGTGGCCGTCCTGGCCGCACTCGGCAAGGAAGCGCGCGGTGAGCGGCTCTCGCGCGGTGAGCGCCCGACCGTCGGGCAGCCCGTCAACGTGTGATCAACGGGCCAACCGCTCGGCGAGCCAGCGCAGCGCCATCGGATAGCGGTAGTCGATCGCGGCGTGGGTGGCGTCGAAGAGCTCGAAGAAGATCCGCTCGTCCGGTACGCCGATGCGCTCGAGGCCGTCCCGGAAGGCAACGGCACCCAGGTCGAGGTAGTAGTCGTCCCTCGTTCCGGCGTCGATCCAGATGGCGCGCTGGTCGCGCAACGCGTCGGCGTAGCGATCGACCATCCGCACCGGATCCCACTCCAGCCACCGGTCCCAGACCTCGGGGATCGGCGCGCCCGTCCGGGGGTTGAACGGCAGTTGAGGCCGCCCCGCCGCGTCGGGTGAGAAGCATCCCGCGCAGCCGTAGAAGGTCAGCAGCGTGTCGTCGCCCGGCTTGGTGAAGGCCGGACGCGACCGGAAGTCGGCCCACCACTTCTCGATGTCGTGGTCGTACTCGCGCAGGAAGCGGGCGGCATCCCCGAAGTCCGAGCCGTAGCCGAGTTCGTAGAGCGTGTCTCCGGCGTGGGTGGCGAGCGCGCCGAACAGGTCGGGGCGCAGCATCGGCGTGATCATGGCGCCGAACCCGCCCGAGGACTTGCCGCTGATCGCCCGCGACTCGCGATCGGGAATCGTGCGGTACCGCGCATCGACCCACGGCACGACTTCGTCGCAGAGGTACGAGTGATAGGGCCCGGTGCCGATCGAGTCGACGAACTGCGATCCGCCGTAGGACGTCCAGGCGTCGACGTAGACGACGATGCAGCCGGGCACCGTGCCGTCGGCGAATACGGCGTCCGCCGTCTCGATGAACGGCTGCCGGTACGGAGTGCGGTTGGCCCACATGCCGATGTGGCCGGTGTAGCCCTGGATCACGTAGACGGTCGGGTAGCGCTCGTCGCCGGCGTCGTAGCCGGGCGGGACGTACACCCAGATCGGTCGCTCGTGCGGGTCACCGAGCGGGTTGTCGCGCAGCAGTGTCGAGTCGATGACGTCATGATCGAGACGTCCGGCAAGTTCGCCGATCCAAGGCAGCATCCCGCCACCCAACCAGCTGCGGCGAGGACGCGGAACCTTATTTGCCGACGGCGGCGAGCGCCTCGGGCAGGGTGAAGGCGCCCGCATAGAGCGCCTTGCCGACGATCGCGCCCTCGACGCCGAACTCGACGAGGCCGGCGATCGCGCGCAGGTCGTCGAGCGACGAGACTCCTCCGCTGGCCACGACCGGCGCCGAGGTGCGGGCGCAGACCTCGCGAAGCAGTTGCAGGTTCGGTCCGGTCAGGGTGCCGTCGCGGTGCACGTCGGTGACGACGTAGCGGGCGCAGCCGTCGGCGTCGAGGCGGGCGAGGGTCTCCCAGATGTCGCCGCCCTCCTGCACCCAGCCCCGGGCGGCGAGCGTGGTGCCCCGCACATCCAGGCCGACCGCGATCTTGTCCCCGTGCTTGGCGATGGCGCCACGCACCCAATCGGGCGACTCGAGCGCGGCGGTGCCCAAATTGACGCGCGCGGCGCCGGTGGCGAGCGCGGCGTCGAGTGAGGCGTCATCGCGGATCCCGCCGGAGAGCTCGACCGCGATGTCCAACTTGGCCACGACGTCGGCGAGCAGGGCCCGGTTGTGACCGCGGCCGAAGGCGGCGTCGAGAACCACCAGGTGGATCCACACGGCGCCGTCGCGCTGCCAGGCCAGCGCCGCGTCGAGCGGGTCGCCGTAGGACGTCTCGGAGCCGGCCGCGCCCTGCACGAGGCGCACGGCGGCGCCGTCGGCGACGTCGACAGCGGGCAGCAGCTCGAGCGTCACTTACGACTCCGATCGAAGAACAGCAGGATGAGTACCGGCGCACCGACCGCGAAGATCAAAGCGGTGCCGAGGACGGCGGTGATCGACCGCGTGAAGATGTAGACCACCAGCATGGCGAGCAGCACCATTGTGGCCAGCGCACCCCACGTCTCGCGCCTGCGGCGGAACCCCGGACCGTGCTGCCACAGCCGCACGCGCCGCCAGAGCCGGGCCCGCCGCTCGCGACGGGCGCGCTCGGCGGCGGCCTTCTCGCGCGTCGCGCGGGAGGCTTCGGCGCGCGTGGCGGCAAGCGCGGCCCGCTCGGCGCGGGCGGCCGCCCGCGTTTTGCTCATTTCGCCCGTCCCCAGCCGGGTTGTCCGCCTGTCGTCGCGCTGTGACGACGCGACAGGCGGACAACTCGACGCGCGGGGCGGGTCATACGGTGGCCAGCCAGTTCTCGAGCAGGGTGGCGCCGGCGTCGCCGGACTTCTCCGGGTGGAATTGGGTGGCGCTCACTGATCCGTGCTCCACGGCCGCGACGAACGGTTCGCCGTGCACGGTCCGGGTCACCAGGCCGTCCGTCTCGTGCACCGCGTAGGAGTGGACGAAGTAGAACCGCGTCCCGGCGTCGAGTCCGGCGAACAACTGCGATCCGTCCGGCGCGGCCACCGTGTTCCAACCCATGTGCGGCAACACCGATGCGCGCAGCGATTCGACCCGGCCGGCCAGCACCCTCAGGCCCACCGACTCGACCCCGTGCTCCACGCCGGCGTCGAAGAGCACCTGCATGCCCACGCAGATGCCCAGCACGGGACGTCCGGCCGCGGCCCGGGCCACGACCACCGGCCCGCCGCCGACCGCCGCCAACCCGTCGACACAGGAGGCGAACGCGCCCACGCCGGGCACGACGAGCCCATCCGCTTCGGCCGCGGCAGCCGGATCGGCGGTGACGGTGACGTCGGCCCCGACGCGTTCGAGCGCGCGCTGGGCCGAGCGCAGATTGCCCGACCCGTAGTCGAGCACGACAAGCTTCTTCATGAGCCCGCTACAGGACACCCTTGGTGGACGGCACGCCGTGCCCGCGGGGGTCGATCTCGACCGCGGCCCGCAGTGCGCGGGCCACCGCCTTGTACTGCGCCTCGGTGACGTGGTGCCAGTCGCGGCCGGCGTGCACGTTCACGTGCAGCGCGATCGCCGCGTGATACACGAAGGACTCGAAGACGTGCCGAGTCAGCGTCGTGGCGTAGTCGGGGCCGATGCTCGGCGGCGCACCAGGTGGCTCGTTGTGCACCAGGTACGGACGTCCGGACAGGTCGACCGCGGCCTGCACCAAGCACTCGTCCATCGGAATCGTCGCGTCGCCGAAGCGGCGCGTGCCGGCCTTGTCGCCCGCGGCCTGCGCGAAGGCCTGGCCGAGCGCGATGGCGGTGTCCTCGACGGTGTGGTGCGCGTCGATGTGCAGGTCGCCATCGACCTGGACGGTGAGGTCGAACAGGCCGTGCTTGCCGAAGGAGGTGAGCATGTGGTCGTAGAAGCCGACGCCGGTGGAGACGTCGGTGCGCCCGGTGCCGTCGAGGTCGATCTCGACGAGAACCTTCGTCTCTGACGTCTCCCGCGCGATGCGTCCTGTGCGCTTTGCGTTCGTCATGCCCGTACCTCCTGCAGCGCGGTGCGGAACGCCGCCATCTCTTCGGGCGTGCCGATGGACACGCGCAGCCAGCCGTCGGGACCAGTCTCGCGGATCAGTACACCGCGGTCGAGCAGGCCCTGCCACACGGCGTGGCGATCGTCGAACGTCCCGAACAGGACGAAGTTGGCGTCCGACGGTGCTACCAGCAGTCCCACGCTGCGCAGCCAGTCGACCGTGCGGTCCCGTTCGGCGCGCAACTCGTCCACCGCAGCGAGCAGCTCGTCCGCGTTGGCCAGGGCGACCCGGGCGACGGCTTGTGACACCGCGGACAGGTGATACGGCAGCCGCACGATGCGCACCGCATCAACCACCGCGGACGACGCGGCGAGGTAGCCCAGCCGGCCGCCGGCCAGCGCGAACGCCTTCGACATCGTGCGCGTGACGACGAGCCGGGGCCGCGTCGGAAGCAGGGACAGCGCGCTCGGCGTGCCGGCTCGCCGGAACTCCGCGTACGCCTCGTCGACCACGACCACACCGGGTGCGGCGTCGACGATCGCCTCGATCTCGGCCAGCGGCAGCGCGGTGCCGGTGGGGTTGTTCGGCGACGCAAGCAAGACGACGGACGGCTGGTGCTCGTCGATCACTGACAACGCGTGCGGCAGGTCGATCGAGAAGTCCGCGGCGCGGCGCCCGACCACCCATTCCGTATGGGTGTCCCGTGCGTACTCGGGATACATCGAGTAGGTCGGCGCGAACGACACCGCGGTGCGGCCGGGGCCGCCGAAGGCCTGCAGCAACTGCAGCATCACCTCGTTCGAGCCGTTGGCCGCCCACACCTCGTCGACGCCCAGGCCCACCCCGCCGTCGGCGGTCAGGTAGGACGCGAGGTCGGCGCGCAGGGCGACGGCGTCCCGGTCGGGATAGCGGTTCAGCGTACGCGCGACGCCGGCGACCGCCGAGGCGATCTCGGCCACCACGGCCTCGCTCGGCGGGTACGGGTTCTCGTTGACGTTCAGCGCCACCGGCACGT
>JAOPVG010000006.1 GCA_025966255.1 Jatrophihabitans sp. | reverse complement strand
CGGGTCCGCAAGCTGCTGCTGCACAAGGAAGAGATCGCGCGGCTTGTCGGCAAGACGAAGGAGAGCGGGCTGACGCTCGTCCCCATGGCGCTGTACTTCTCGGCCGGCAAGGTGAAGGTGGAGCTCGCTCTCGCGCGAGGGAAGCGGTCCTACGACAAGCGGCAAGATCTTGCCCGTCGCGACGCCGATCGTGAGGTCGCCCGCGCGCTTGGCCGGCGCAGCAAGGGTATGTGACCGGACGCATGGACGACGCCGACGTCCCGGGCTGGTGGCAACGACTCGGACTGCCGGGGTTGATCGACGTGCATGTGCACTTCATGCCCAAGCCGGTGATGGACGCGGTCTGGCGCTTCTTCGACAGTGGCACCAAGAACTACGGCAAGCCGTGGCCGGTGCAGTACCGCGGCACCGACGAGGACCGGCTCGCCATCCTCGAGGCCCTGGGCGTGCGCGCGTTCTCCTCACTCGTCTACCCGCACAAGCCCGACATGGCCTCGTGGCTGTCCCAGTGGGCCCGCGAGTTTGCCGCCCGCACGCCCGGCTGCGCCGTCACCGGCACGTTCTTCCCCGAGCCGTCGGCCGTGGATTACGTCCGCGACGCGCTCGACGCCGGCACCCAGATCTTCAAGGCGCACGTCCAGGTGGGCGGCTACGACCCGCGCGACGAGCTGCTGGCCCCCGTGTGGGGAATGCTCGCCGAGGCCGGCACGCCGGTGGTGGTGCATTGCGGAAGCGGACCCGTGCCCGGCCCGCACACCGGCCCTGGCCCGTTCGGTGAGGTGCTGCAGGCCAACCCGCGCCTGACCGCGGTGATCGCGCACTGCGGCGCACCCGAGTACGGCGCGCACCTCGCGTTCGCCCGCCGCTATCCGAACGTCCACGTCGACACCACGATGATCGGCACGCGGTTCATGGACGAGTTCGCGCCGCTCGGCCCGGACCTCGTCGCGCAACTCGGCGACCTGCAGGACCGGGTCGTGCTCGGCGCCGACTTCCCGAACATCCCGTATGCCTACGCCGAGCAGCTGGCCGTTCTGGACGGGTTCGGGCTGGGCGACGACTGGCTGCGCGCCGTGTGCTGGCACAACGGCGCGCGCCTGCTGAATTACGCGTCCTGATCGGCGAATCGGCCAGTTGTACCCCTGGGCGGTTAGGCGAAGATCGTTATGCTTTGGCCCGGTTCGGATGTCGTCCCGAATGCCGGTGCGGTCGAGTGCTGGTAGAACTTGTTCTCCTGCTCGTCGGGTGAGGGGTGCTGCGTGGTACTGGCCGCGGTCGATGCAGTGCGGGTCGTCGAGGGAATCGTCGGTGCAGCCCTCGTGGTGGCCGCGCTGGCGGTTGCGATTGTGGCGCTCGTGCGGTGGCGCAGACAGCGGGAGCAGGCACCGGAAGTCGGCGCGCACGCGCTGGCTCGCTTCATCGACGTCACGCTCACCGACCCGCCCACGTTCGGCGGTGGCGCCTCGGCCGCTCGGATCCGGCGCCGGCGCGACACCGTCACCTATGGCTACCTCGCGGTGGCCGAGGAGCACGTCTCGACCGACGGCGGGGCGCCCTGGTGCACCCTCATCGTCACCCTGCCCGGCCGGGTTCCGTTTCTGGTCGCCGACAACCGAGCGGTGATCGGGCGGCCGCACGCGCGCCTGGATGCCCCACATTTCGCCGAGCTCGACGACCCGGCGTTCGACGCCACCTACGCCGTCGGGGCCGAGGAGCCGTGGCTGATCCCGCGGGTGCTCGCGCCGGCGGCCCGGGCGGTGCTGCTGACGAATCCGGTGCAGCGACTCATGCTGCGCGAGACGTCGGTGCTGCTGCGCACGTTCGACGGCGTCGGGCTGGATGACGCGACGATTGCCTGGCTCGACGCGGTGGCGGAGCAGTTCCTGTCCTCGACGCCGTCGTTCATCACCTCGACGCGGGCCGCGGCCGGGAATCCGACGCCGCCGGAGCACTCGGATCTGCCGCTTCCGCAGGGGTTTTACGGCCCGGACTGACCGGGCAGCGGGGATTGCCTGGGTCCACTACCCTGGGAGTAGTACCGAACAAGGGGGTGAATGGTCTCGACTCTGTCCGTCGAGTCAGGAGAAGCGGGCCGAGGACCGCATTGCTGACCTCGTAAAAAAAGCGATGCAAAACAAAACAAGCGCCGATTCTAATCGCGCTGACTTCGCTCTCGCTGCGTAAGTAGCCGAGCAAGTCTGTCAGCCCGGGTTTGTCACCGCCCCGGTCGCTGGCATCAGCTAGGTGACTTACCGTCTCCACCGGCCGCGGATGGAGACGGGACAACGAACAGCGGCTGGGCCCGTCACACCGACTTGTGTGCTTGATCGGTGGGGCCGAGTAGAGGCGAAGCACACTGCGCCCGGAGAAGTCCTGTCAAAGCGGCAGAGGACGCGGGTTCGATTCCCGCCACCTCCACCGATCGAGATCACCGAAGGCCCCGCCGCCGGCGGGGCCTTCGGTCTGTCGGGGACTTTTCTTCGGTACGGCGCTGCGACGTCACGGCCTGACGCCGTGCGTTACGCTATTTTGCATAACGCAACATCGAGTAACGACCCGGCGAGGAGTGTCGTGCCGAACCCCTACCACTACGGATCGCCGGTCACGGGCGACCAGTTCGCGGGCCGCCATACCGAACAGCGCGCCCTGACCGACCGGATGCGCGACGGCATCAACGTCGTCGTGGTGTCGCCTCGACGCTACGGCAAGACTTCCCTGCTCAACCGGGCCGCCGAGCGCGTCGAGGGGGCCGGAGCCGTCGTCGTCTCGGTGACCGCGATGGGCGTGGCCGACATGGCGTCGTTCGCCACCCAGATGCTGGCCCAGGTCTACCGGGCCAAGGGCGGGAAGTGGCATCGGACGAAGCAGGCGGTGCCCGAGTTCCTCAAGCGCATCCGGGTCACGCCGACAGTCACCTTCGACGGTGACCACCCCACCTTCAGCCTCACCCCGTCGATGACCCCGGCCGATCTCCACTCGGTCGTCTCCGACGTCTACGAGCTGCTGGCCGAGCTCTCCGAACGCAAGCCCGCCGTGCTGGTCGTCGACGAGTTCCAGGATGTGCTCGGCATCGGCGCGCACCTGCCCGCGTTGTTCAAGTCCCTGGCCGACCGGCACCCGACCGTGTCGCTGGTGGTGGCCGGGTCGAAGCGCCACGTCATGCAACAGCTCGTCCTCGATGAGGCGGCTCCGCTGTACGGCATGTCGACCACGCTGGCGCTGTCCGCCATCCCGGCCGAGGAGATGAGCGACTTCCTCGTCCGGCGCGCGATCGCTGGAGAGAAGGAGTTGCCGGTCGCCCTGGCCGACCGGATCGTCGAGATGGCCGGGCCGGTGCCCAACGACATCCAGTACCTCGCCTACGAGGTGTACGGCACGGCCGGGCAGACGATCACCGCGCGGGACGTCGACACCGGGATGCGCCTCGCCGTCGAGCATGAATCTGACTTCAACGCCTGGCGCTTCGACGCCCTCGCGGCCGGCCAGCGGCGGGTGCTGAAGCAGCTCGCGGATCTCCCCACGGCTCAGCCCTACTCCGACGACTTTCGCCAGGCCGTGCATGTCCGCAGCCCCGGCTCGCTTCGCAACGCGCTCAACCCGCTGGTGGAACAGGACCTCGTCAGCCCGGCGGGCGGCACCTACCGGGTAACCAGCCCGTACTTCGCCGCCTGGCTGCGGGCGCGGCCCTGACGACCGGGGTGCCGGCCCGCGTGGTCGTCCAGTTCTGAACCGGCTCTAGCCCAGCGGTATCGCCGGTGCGGTCGCGCTGGCGCCGAGCCGGGGCAGCCCGTAGAGATCCTCGAACAGGCGCAACAGGCTGTAGAGGGTAGCCCGCGTGTTGATAACGCCTGGGGTGACGCCTGCGCCGACGACGACGGTGGGGATCTGGTTGTTCTGGCTGTGGTCGTCCTCGTCCCACGTCACGACGAGCAGGCTCTTGTGCGTCGTGGCCCACTGCGCGTAGGTGCCGAGGTGCTGCTGCAGCCAGGTGTCGCCCTGCTTGACGGTGCCGTCGTGCATGTCGTTGGCGAGATTCGGGATCACGAACGAGAGGGTCGGCAGCTTGGCGTAGTCGCTCGGGAACGCGGTGAACGGCTGGTTCGTCGTCGCGGGCAGGTTGGTGAAGTCGACCCACGGCGCGTGCTTGCGGGCGTACTCACCCGCGCTGCACACCGTGGACCCGACGGAGGGCAGGCCCTCGGAGTACCCGACGAACGTGTGGTGCGCGGTGCGCAGCTCGCTGCCCAGGTTCGCGCTCGGATACGAGTGCGGGCATGAGTCGTCGGTGACGCCCTGCACGCTGCCGGAGAACAGCGCGAGGTAGTTGGGTTCGCTGGGATGGGTGATCGCGAACAGCTGCGTCAGGGACTTGCCGGTGCGCGCGAGCGAGTTGATGAACGGCGCCTGCGAGCTGCCGATGACGTCGGAATACGAGTGGTTCTCCATGACGACGACGACGACGTGATCGGGGCGCGTCGGGGTGGCCAGGGTTGTCGAGGGCGCGGTGGTCCCGGCCGCGGGGGCGCCGGCCGGGACAGTGACCGACGGCCCCGCCGACGTCGGCCCCGATGATCGCGTTCCGGCGCCCGTGGACGAGTTCGAGCAGGCGGCGATCAGGGCGGCGACGGCCAGAAGTGTGATGACCCACCGAGAGCGGCTTGCAAAGCCCCGAAAATTAGGTAAGGCTGCCCTTAGTCGATCTAAGGCGGATTCCATGGACCTGTCCAAGACCTTGCTCCTCGGCTTCATCGCTGGCGTGACCATCGTGATCGGCCTCCCCATCGGCCGTCTGCGCAAACCAATGCCGTCGCTCAAGGTGTTCCTGAACGCTACCGCGGTCGGCATTCTGCTGTTCCTGGTGTGGGACGTGTTCTCCGCCGCGTGGGCGCCGCTGGACACGGCGCTCGCCGGGGTCCACGAGCACACCGGCGGGCTCGGCCCAGTGCTCGGGTACGGCGCCCTCTTCGCGGGTGGCCTCTCGGTCGGGCTGCTCGGGCTCGTCGGCTATGACCGCTATCTCGCCCGGGCGGGCAGCCGCGCTGCCCGTGGTGGCCCCGGAGCGATGTCGGTGTCCGAGCGCCCGCCGCCCGTGCGGGGAGTCGCATCCTGGTCGCCGGCCCGCCGGCTGGCCCTGCTGATCGCGGTCGGGATCGGCTTGCACAACTTCGCCGAGGGGCTGGCCATCGGGCAGTCGGCCGCGACCAACCAGGTCGCCCTGGCCACGCTGCTCGTTATCGGTTTCGCCCTGCACAACGCCACCGAGGGTTTCGGCATCGTCGCCCCGCTGGCGGCCGACCTGGACGAGACCGGTGCGGTGCGCCGCCCGAGTTGGGGGTTCCTGTTGGCCATGGCGCTCATCGGCGGTGGCCCGACCTTCATCGGGACGGCGGTCGGCCATGGCTTCAGCAGCGAGGCGCTGAGCGTGGTGTTCCTGACCCTCGCGGCGGGCTCGATCATCTATGTCGTGTGCCAGTTGCTCGGCGTTGCGGCCAAGGCCAAGCGGTCGGACCTGCTGGCCTACGGGATCCTCGTCGGCCTGCTGGCCGGCTTCGCCACCGACGCGGTCGTCACGGCCGCCGGAGTCTGACTGGCTCCAGCCGGGTGGCCGCCAGCGAGCCTGCGGACGCGCAGGGTTCAGTAGCGTCGGAGCTGAACCCGAGCCGAGGAGCGCTGTGCCCCGTCCGATGACCATGCCCGCAGCGGCGTGAACGCACCGCTCGACGGGCTGCTCGTCGCCGACTTCAGCCGCGTTCTCGCCGGCCCGCTTGCAACGATGACGCTGGCCGACCTCGGTGCGACCGTCGTCAAGGTCGAGCGGCCGGGCACGGGTGACGAGTCGCGGTCGTGGGGGCCGCCGTGGACCGCCGAGGCGTCGTCCTATTACGAAAGTCTCAACCGCAGCAAGTACAGCGTGGCGCTCGATCTCGCTGACCCGGATGGCTGCGCCCGGGCGATCGAGTTGGCTCGCCGCGCCGACGTCGTGGTGGAGAACTTCCGGCCCGGCAGCCTCACCCGCTACGGCCTGGACGCCGACAGCGTCGCCGCGATCAACCCGCGGGCCGTTTACTGCTCGATCACCGGCTTCGGCGAGGCGGGCGGCCGGGATCGGCCCGGTTACGACTTCCTTGTCCAGGCCGTCGGCGGACTGATGAGCGTCACCGGTGACGCCGACGGCCAACCGACCAAGGTCGGCGCCCCGCTCGTCGACGTCCTCACCGGCAAGGACGCGGTGATCGGGATCCTCGCCGCGCTCGCCGCCCGCGAACGGACCGGCCGCGGCGAGCTTGTGCGGGTCGAACTGCTCTCGTCGATGCTGGGGGGGCTGGTGAACCAGGCCGCCGGCTATCTGACGACCGGCGAGGCGCCGTCGCGGATGGGCAACCGGCATCCGTCCGTGGTGCCGTACCAGACGTTGCAGTGTGCGGACGGGCCGATCGCGGTGGCGTGCGGCAACGACCGGCAGTTCGCCCGGATGGCCGAGGTGCTGGGCCGCCCGGAACTTGCCACCGAGGCGCGCTTCCTGACCAATGGCGACCGCGTCGTCAACCGGGAGGCGCTGGTGCTTGCGCTGGAGTCGCTGCTCGCGGTGGCGCCGGCGGCCGAGTGGGAGCAGCGGCTGGTGGCGGTCGGGGTGCCGGCCGGCCTGGTCAGCGACGTGGGCGAGGCGATCGCGCGGGCCGACGGGTTCGGGCTCGAGCCGCTGCTGGACCTCGGACCCGATCGGCCCCGACAGGTCCGGCATCCGGTCCGCTACTCGGCGAGCGACGCGGCCACCCCAACGCCGCCGCCGACGCTGGGCCAGCACTCGGCCGAGCTCGTCGCGTGGCTGGACGGCCCGGACTCGACGCCGTTGCCGCGCCGCGACGCGTGACGCAGCCCGTCAGCGCACGTTGCGGGGGCGGAACTGCACGCTGATTCGCGGGCCCACCGGCTTGGCCGTTTTGGGCACGGCGTGCTCCCAGGTGCGCTGGCAGCTGCCGCCCATGACGAGCAGGTCGCCGTGGCCGAGGTCGTGCCGGATCGCCGGACCGCCGCCGCGCGGACGCAACAGCAGTGCCCGCGGCGCACCCAGCACGATGATCGCGACCATGGTGTCGTGCGTGCTGCCGCGGCCGATGCGGTCGCCGTGCCAGGCGACGCTGTCGCGGCCGTCGCGGTAGAGGCACAGCCCGGCGGTGGCGAACCGCTCGCCGAGCTCGGCGGCGTAGTGCTCGTCGAGGGCGCGCTTCGCCTCCGTGAGTACCGGGTCGGGCAGTGGCTCGTGCTCGTCGACGAAGCACAGCAGGCGGGGGACGTCGACGACGCGGTCGTACATCGGGCGCCGCTCGGCGTGCCATTCGACCTGCGTGTGCAGCCGCTCGAACAGCGTGTCGGCGCCGCGGATCCAGCGCGAGCGCACGTCCACCCAGGCGCCGTCGGTGAGTTCGCGCCGGCGCACCGTCGACCCGAGCGGTCCGATCTCCACATCCTCGGCGCAGTCGAGCAACGAGGCTTGGAATGCCGCTGCCGTCATGACCCCAGCATAGAACAGTCGTTCTAATCGGTCGAGCGCAGACCCACCGCGTCGTGCGTCCAGAAGACATCGGAGTAGACGAGCGCGCCGGTCATCCACCGCTTCCAGCCCGCCATCGGCGCCACCTGGAACGCCGCCTCCGGGATGCGCACCGATGGCGACGTGAAGCCGAGCTTGTCGGCCCGCTCGAAGCCGAGCCGTCCGTAGAAGCCGGGATCGCCCTCGAGGAAGACGAGCGGGGTCTTCATCGTGGCTGCCGCTTTCAGCGCGGCGCGGACGAGTTGCGCGCCCAGACCGGTGCCCTGGTGCCGGGGCGCCACGCCGAGCGGGCTCAGCACGAGCACGTCGACGAGCCGGCGCGGGGCGTCGAGCCAGCTGCGGGAGAGCTGCACGTGCCCGGCCACCTCGTCGCCCGCCTCGGCCACCAGGGCCACCCGCGACGGGCCGTCGAGCAGGGCTTCGGCCAGCGTGGCCACGTGCCCCTCATCGGCGAACGCGTCGGTGAGAATTGCGCGCACGGCATCGGTGTCCGCCAGTACCTGCGGGCGGACAATTGGCCCCATTGGGACGACACTACCCAGACAATGTCGTCCAGACGATCATGGGCGCCCAGGACTCGTCGGCGGTATCGGGATCCGGCAAGAGCGCGAACGCAACCGCCGTACGTGGGGGTACGGCTGCGGCGTACTGGACCCTTGTGGTTCCAACGATCCGCGGCGACAGGCTCTCCCTCGGCAGCGCGTTGACGTACCGTTGTACGGTGCTGCGCAGACTCCGCTTCGCATTGAGGCCAGGGTGGCTGGCGCTGCACGTCCTGTGCGTGGCCCTCATCGTCACCATGGTGCTGCTCGGCCGCTGGCAGCTGCGGGTGTCCGAGTCGAAGCACTTCAGTCTCCAGAACTTCGGCTATGCCATTCAGTGGTGGGCGTTCAGCATCTTCGTGCTCGTCATGTGGGCGCGGGTGCTGCGCGACACCGTCCGGCGCAACGCCCAGCTGGCCGCTCCGGCGGAACCTGAGGCCGAGCGCGCCGCCGACGAACCCGTCGCCTACCGTCGGTACGTGATCCCGACGGCTCCGCAGGCTCCGGTCGACGCTGAGCACGCGGCCTACAACGACTACCTTGCGCGGCTGGCCGCCAAGGACGCCGATGAGTGACGACTTTTCAAGATCAGAGACGCCAAATCTGCCGTCTCTGATCATGAAAAGTCGTCACTCGACGAAGGGGACAGTGTGAGTGACGGAATCACGGGCGGCGCGGGCTTGCTGTCGTACAAGCAGCCTCCACTTCCCGCGGCGACGGTGGCCCGGGCCTCGGGCGCGCTGACCCGCTATCGCGTCATGGCGTTCGTGACCGGCTTCGTGCTGATCGCGGGCACGATCGCGCTGATCCTGAAGTACGCCACGTCGCTCGACCTGGAGCCGGTCACCGGCTACCTGTGGGTCGCCCACGGCTACCTGTACCTGGTCTACGTGATCGTCACGGCGATGCTGGGGGTCCGGCTGCGCTGGCCGCTCTCGCGCTACGCGCTCGCCATGCTGGCCGGGACGATTCCCACAATGTCCTTCGTGGCCGAGCACTACGTCACCCGCGCTACCCGCGCCGCGGCAACGGCCGATCAGCCCGTTCCCGTCCGCGACTGAGCCCCGCCGCCCATCCCGTCCACGAGATCGGCCCGGGCGCGGGCCACCCGGGAGCGGATCGTGCCCACCGGGCACGAGCACACGTCGGCCGCCTCGGCGTAGGACAGCCCCACCACCTGGGTGAGCACGAACGCCTCGCGCCGCTGCGGTTCGAGCGCGGCGACGAGTGCGCGCACCGCCACCGAACCAGCCGGATCCTCGACCGTCTTGGTCTCCGGCGGCGCGAGCCGACGGGCCTGCTGCGCCGACCGCACCGCATCGGCACACACCCGCCGCGCGATGGAGAGCAGCCAGGTGCGCGCGGACGAGCGGCCGAGGAAGCGGTGCAGCGAGGCGAAGGCGCGGGCGTAGGTGTCCTGGGTCAGGTCGTCGGCCTGATCGGCGCTGCCCAGGTGGGCGCACAACCGCCACACGTCGGCCTGAGTCGCCCGGACGAACGCGGACGCGGCGGCGGCATCACCGCGGCGCGCGCGCAGCGCCGCCGTGGTGATCTCGTCGTAGTCGTCCATTACTCCGTCTCGCTGCGGCCGGAACCGGGTGACCCGGACCACTAATTGCAGATACGCGGGAACCCTGCGGGCAGTTCACCCGACTAACCCATACGTGAGGTGTGATCGGTTCCGGGAAGCGGCGTCCGCGCGTCTGGACGGAGAGCCCATCGGCCTGTCCGCGTCCGTGCTCGACCACCACCTCGCGTCCTGCCCCGATTGTGCCCGATGGGCGGCCGACGCCACCCGCGCGACCCGGCTGGCCCGCCTGGACATGACCCCGGTGCCGGACCTGGCCAAGGCCATCTCCGCCCAGATCGTGCTGCCCGCGGGCCGGGTGCTGCGCCGCCGGCACCTGCTTCGGGCCGCGTTGTTCGTCGCCGGCGTGGTGCAGGTGGTCCTCGGCCTCCCCGCCGTGACGGGCGAGAGCATCGGCATGGCGATGTCGGCCCACGGCGCGCACGAGGCCGCGGCGTGGAACCTGGCTATCGGCGTGGCGTTCGTGGCTGCGGCGTCCCTGCCGCGCCGGGCCGCCGGGCTGATCCCGCTGCTGGCCACGTTCATGGTCGTGCTCGGGGCGCTGTCGGTGCGCGATCTGGCCGCCGGGACGGTGTCGGTCAGCCGGCTGGCCACGCATCTGGCCGCGCTCGTCGGACTGCTGCTGCTGATCGCCCTCGATCGCGCCGAGCGGGCGCTCCCGCCGGGCTGGTTCGCGGCCGTGCGCGGACGCCGGGATCGCGACGAGGACGGTCCGACGGACCTGCGAGGGGTGGCGTGACCCGCCG
>JAOPVG010000630.1 GCA_025966255.1 Jatrophihabitans sp. | reverse complement strand
CTCGTCTACACGTCGTCGGTCGCGGCGTACGGCTACTACCCGGACAACCCGGTGCCGCTGACCGAGGACACCCCGACCCGCGGCTCGAAGGAGCACTACTACTCCGAGCAGAAGGCGGAGTGCGAAGAATTGCTGCGTGAGGTGACGGTCGGTTCCGCCCTCGACGTGTACGTCCTCCGGCCGTGCATCGTGGCTGGCCCGAAGGCGCCGATGCTGGCCAAGTCGATGCCGTGGCGGCGGTTGCAGGAGGTCCTGCCGACCCCCCTGCGCAGTGCCGTCGGACTGCTCCAGGGCGTGCTGCCCCTCATGCCCGATCCGGGCGTGCCGGTGCAGCTCGTGCACCACGACGACGTCGCGGCGGCAATCGCGCTCGCAGCATCCGGCGCCGGTGAGCCGGGTGCGTACAACCTCGCTGGCGACGGCGAGATCTCCCTCGGCGATGTCGCGAAGGCGACGGGCACCCGCGCGGTGCGAGTGCCGCAGGCCGCGGCCACGGTGGCGTCCGCGCTGCTGGCGAAGCTGCCATTGGTGCCGGCGGCGGCGGAGTGGATCCACGTCGCCCGCAGCTCGGTGGTCATGGACACCAGCCGGGCGAAGAACCTCCTCGGCTGGCAACCGAAGCACACGACCCGCGAGACGCTCGACGAACTCGCGGCCACGCTGTAGCGCAGTCCGACCTACCCGGGTGGACGCGGCTCGACGAGGCCGGTGCCCGTCGCAGCGAGCGCGGCGCACCGTCCGATACCTCGAGGTTGCCGGCCGTCGCGGTCAATCTGTGACCGGCCCGGGCGGGTCCCCGTCCGACGGCGTGAGGAGCACTTCGGCGAGGAGCAGATCCGCGGTCAGGTCGCGGTCGGCCGTCGACGCATCAAGCACGTTGCATCGCTGTACCCACTCAGCCAGTCCGGCCGGCTCCAGATTGCGGACGCGCAGGCAGCGCGACGCCGCCAATAACTCGCCGGCCAACACGCTGCGGAAGATCGGCACCGAATCCAGCGCCTGGCGAGCAGCGAGGGAGGCGAAGCTGGCGTCCTCTTCGACGCCGTGCGAGAGGGTGACGGTCTGCAGGCTGGCCGGTGTTGCGAGCGCACGAAGAGACGAGAGCGCGGACGCGACGACGTACTCCACCGTCATCACGCCGGACGCGCCCGGGCGGCCGTCACCGAGAAACGCAGGCAGGCCGGTCATCGCCGGATCGCACAGCATCGACAGCCGCGAGAGCGACAGCTGCGCCGCCTGCGCGAGGGCGAGCCGAAGTGCATCGAGGGCCTGCGCCAGGTAGGCGACGTGGAACCCGCCGTGGTGCGCAACCTCTTCGTGCGGCAGGAAGACCGGGTTCTCGCTCGGCGCGCTGACGAGCTTCTCGACCACCGCGTCGAGCGTGTCCAGGGCGTCGAGCAGCGGACCGTGCACCTGCGGCAGGGCGCGCAGCGCGTACGGGTCCTGGATCCGCGAGATCGGCTGATCGACGTCGATCAGCTCCCGCATGGTGCGGCACACCTCCTGTGCTCCCGGGAACGGCGTGACCAGTTCGACGACCGGGCTGTACGCCTCGGGGTTGCCGTTCACACCGGCGAAGCTGGCCGCGGCGATGATCAGCGACTGCCGGGCAAGATCGCGCAGCGCCACGCTCGCGAGCGCGGCGTCGGCAATCGTGGCGGCGTTGCTGGACAAGAGGGGCAGCGCGTCGCCGATGCCGAAGGTGACCGGCTCGGACAACGGGTTGGAGGTCTTGGCCTCACCGACGAGCGCGAGCGCGGTCGTGGCCAGCGCGGCGAGATCGCCGGTGCCGACGCCGCCGAGTTCGCGGATCGGCGGCAGCGCGTCGTTGCCGATCATCGCGGCGAGCCCGTCGATCACATTGGGGTCGACGCCGCTGCCCCCCGCGGCCAGCTGGTTGAGCCGGATGACGAGCGTGGCCCGGACGCGTTCGGGCGAGCGCAGCGGGCCGAGTGACGACGCGTGGCTGCGCAACAGGGCGAGCGCGGGATCGCCGGGGGCGGCCGGTTGCGGGTCCTCGAGCGGGATCAGCCGGTTGCCGCCGACGCCGGTCGAGCGCCCGTAGACGGGCCGGCGAGCCGCGGTCTGATCGGCGTACGCGCGAGCGGCGAGGGCACGGGCCATGGACGTCACGCGCACCGGCAGGCCGCCAGCGGCGACGCGGGCGATGTCGGTGACGGTCAGCGACGATCCGTCGAGATAGAGCACGGCCCGTTCCTCCTCCTCGTTGAGTGCCGAGCGTTGAGTGACGAGTCTGCATGATCAGAGACGCCGCTACGGACGTCTCTGATCATGAGGATCCGTCACTCGAAGAGAGGAGTCGCGCGGTGGCCTCATCGGGCACGCCGTCGAAGTAACGCTCGAGCACGTCGGCGAACACCGGCGCGTCCGGTGCGGCGCGGTGGAACAGGGTCATCGACGAGTGCAGCTTGACCGCATCGATACCGCCGAAGATCTCCTCGGCACTGCGCCCTTGCGTGCCGACGACGAGGCCCGCGCACGTGAGCAGACGCGGGCCGAGCACCGGGTGCCGCAGGTAATCGCGGGCCTCGTCGAGCGAGGAGATCGCGTACCGGCGCGAGGTCGCGCTGCGGCCGAGGCCGGCAAGCTGCGGGAACACGAACCACATCCAGTGGCTGGACTTCTGCCCGCGGCGCAGCTCCGCGACCGCGTCGTCGTAGGTGCCGTGGTCGTCCTGGGCGCGGACGAATCGCTCGAGGTCGTAGGGGTCGGTCAACACGGTTGGTTCCAGTCGGTCGGGGCGACCCACTGGTACCCGCCGTCGCCGAGACTCATGCCGCGACCGTAGCGCCGGTGACTACCCGCTTCCATGGCGAGCCCTCCCCAATCCAGCGTCGGTGGATTACCGTGCCTCCATGACCGTCAAGCTCGTAGTCCTCTACACCCAGCCCGACGACGCGGACGCCTTCGACCGCCACTACCTCGGCGTGCACGGCCCGCTCGTCGACAAGATTCCCGGGCTCGAGCGGTTCGAAAGCGCGCGCATCGTCGCCGCCGCGGATGGTGGCGAGACCACCTACCACCGCATCGCTGAGCTCTACTTCACCGACCAGGCGGCCCTGCAGGCTGCCCTCGGTTCGGACGAGGGCAAGTCCACCGCGGGCGACTACCAGCAGATCGCGCCGCCCGGTTCGCGGATGTTCGTCGCGTCCGTCGACTGAGCGATTTCACATCCTGATCAGCGATACCGCCAGCGCGACCACGGCGACGGCGACGTACAAGCCGGCCGCGCGGGCGACGAGCGTGGTGCGCTGCTCTTCGGTGCGGCTCGTGCGGGCGAGCAACCACGCCAGCAGCGGCAGGACCAGCACGGCGTGCAAAGTGACGCCGTGGAACAGCTTCAGGAACCCAGCCGAGTCGTAGCCCTCGGTGCGGTGGCCCGACTTGATGAGCACCTCGCCGCGGGCGATCATCGCGATGCCGGCAGCCAGGCCTGCGGCCAGTAACGCGAAGCCGGCCCGCAGCGCGAGCCGCATGCTGGGCGGGCCGTCGATGCGGCCGCCGATGGCGGTGACGGCCAGCAAGCCGAGAACGATCACGAGCACGAGTCCGCCGAAGGCGAGGCTGAACGCGACGGCGGCATTGAACGGTGTTTCGGTGTTGAGGTGCGACGGCACCTTGCGCCAGGCCTGCAGAGTGATGCCGGCGACCTCAACGACGGAATCTACGGCGAAGATGCCGAGCAGCCAGTTGCGCATCCGCTCGGGTAGTTGCAGGTAGGACGCGACCCAGGTGACGGAGATCAGGGTCAGTCCGAACGAGAGCCCGAACGTGACCGGTTTGCGCCACGACACCGGGCCCAGAAACGGACCGCCGTCCACTGCGAACACGGCAAGGTGGAAGACGCCGGACGCCATCAG
>JAOPVG010000629.1 GCA_025966255.1 Jatrophihabitans sp. | reverse complement strand
GTCATCAGCTCGCTGGTCGAGCCGGCGACGACCCCGAGCCGGCCCCGCCCGGACGAGCGCCGGGTGGCCAGCGTGTGGGCAATGTCCCGCAGTGTGACCGCGTCGCCGTGCTCGGTGAGCCAGTCGGACAAGCGGTCAGCCGCGTCCGGCAGCACCGCCTCGGACGCCGCCGGCAGCAGGCAGACCGCCGGACCGTCCAGGCTCGGTTCGATCTCCGGCTGGGCGGGAGCCTGTTCGAGCACGACGTGCGCGTTGGTGCCCGAGAAGCCGAACGACGACACTGCGGCCACGCGCGGGCTGCCGGGCACGGGCCAGTCGGTGAGCTCGGCGGGGACGAAGAACGGCGTGGCGTCGGCGCCGTCGAGCTTCGGGCTCCAGCCTGCGAAGTGCAGGTTGCGCGGGATCTGGCCGTGCCGCAGGCACTGGATCGCCTTGATCAGGCCACTGACGCCGGCCGCCGGCTCGAGATGACCAAGATTCGTCTTCACCGAGCCGAGCGCGCACGGGTACGTCCGGCTGCCGTAGACGGCGTTGACGCTGCTGAACTCGATCGGGTCGCCGACCGGCGTCCCGGTGCCGTGGGTCTCGATGAGGCCGACCCGTTCCGGCGCGACCCCGGCCGCCTCGAGCGCCGTCCGGTAGAGCCGCTCCTGGGCCGACTGCGACGGCGCGGCCAGGCCGTCGGTCGCGCCGTCCTGGTTGACCGCCGAGCCTCGCACCACCGCGAGGATGCGATCGCCGTCCCGCTGGGCATCGGCGAGCCGCTTGAGCACGACCATGCCGCACCCCTCGCCGCGCACGAACCCGTCCGCCGCGGCGTCGAAGGTGTGGCAGCGGCCGGTTGGCGACAGCATCCGCATCCGGGTGAACGCGTTCGACGTCTCGGACGAGATCATCAACGTGACGCCGCCGGCGAGCGCGAGCTCGCACTCGCCGGACCGCAGTGCCTGGCAGGCCAGGTGCAGCGCGACCAGCGACGACGAACACGCGGTGTCCAGCGCGATCGACGGGCCGTGCAGTCCGAGCAGGTACGAGATACGCCCCGGCGCGACGCAGTGCCCGTTGGACAGGACCGAGCTCGCCTCCGCGCTGCCGGCACCGATCAGTGCGGTCATGTAGTCGTCGTAGCTCAACCCGGTGAACACGCCGGTCGCCGTGCCGGCCAGCTGTTCCGGGACCAGGCCGGCGTGTTCGATGGCCTCCCAGGCCACCTCCAGGAGCAGCCGCTGCTGCGGATCGAGCACGTCGGCTTCCCGGCCGGAGATGCCGAAGAAGTCCGCGTCGAAGCCGGCGATGTCGGACAGGTAGCCGCCCACCGCCGGACCGCCGCCCGCGCGCTCGGGCGGCGCCTCCCGCACCGCGTCGACGCCGTCGATCAGCAGCTGCCACAGTGCTTCGGGTGAGTCGACGTCGCCGGGGAAACGGCAACCCAGCCCGATCACGGCGATGGGTTCGAGGGCAGCACGGGATTGCGTCATGTGAGGAAAACCTGTCGTGAGGCGTGCGCGAAGCACGGGAGAAGCGGAGCGAGGTGGAGGTGTCGAGCGACGTCGGTCGACAGGTACAGCCGGTCAGGCGGCGCTGGGGCTGCCGACGAGAATCGCGGACTGCACGCCGCCGATCTGGTAGCTGACGGTGAGCCCGTAGTCGAAGTCGAGCGGACGGGTCGTGGTGCCCGGCACCGGATCGAACGGCAGGTCGGGATCGGGCTGCTCGCAGTTGGCGGTCGGGCACACTTGCCTGCGCTCCATCATGAGCAGCGTCAGCGCCACGCCGAGCGCGCCGACCGGCGCGCCGTTGTGGCCGAAACACGCCTCCTGCGAGGACATGAGCAGGCCGCTGGCGGCGTTGCCGTAAAGCTCGCGGATCGCGTTGGCCTCGACGGTTACCGGACCGCCGTCGTTCCCGCCGTGGATATACGGGATCTCGTCGACGCGCCACTGGTCGTCCAGGCAGGTTCGTACGGCCGAGACGAGTCCGCCGCCGGTGTCGTCGCTGGCCAGCGGATGCAGCAGGCCGCTGCGGGTGATCGCCGTGGACAGGATCTGCCCGTAGCTGCGGCAGCCGCGCCGCTCGGCGTGCTCGCGGCTCTCGAGCACGAGCGTCGCCGAGCCCTCACCGTGGTTGACTGCGATGCCGCGCCGGTCATAGGGCCGCATCAGATGATCGAAGGACGCCGCTTCACCCAGCACCATCCGGACCAGGCCCTGCGCCCGCTGGAGCAGCTCGAGGCTGAGGACGTCGACGCCGGTCACCACCGCTACGTCGACGATCCCGTTGGCGATCAGCTCCCGGGCGTGGCCGAGCTGGACGGAGGCCGACGAGCACCCGCAAGCCACCGTGAAGCACGGCCCGGTCGAGCGGGCCATCGCCGACTGCACAAGCGCCACGTCGGACGACGAGATGCCCATTTCGGCGCGCACGAACATCTCGGCCGCCGAGGCCACGCGCGAAAGGTCCGCGTCGCGGAGCGCGAGATAGCTCGTCACATTCGAGTCGATGCCACCCCGGCCGACGAGAATCGCCGCGTCGACCAGCTCGCCGGCCTCGAGTTCGAGCTTGGCATCCGCGCACGCCTCGTACAGCGAGACCAGGCCGAGGCGGTGCGTGTCGTTGAGGTTGTCCGCGATGAAGCCGGGCAGTCCTGGCAGCCTCGCGGTGAAGGCCGGCTCGGTGAGGTCGGTCAGCCCGTAGTAGCCGCCCACCCAGCGCAGGCAGCTCGTGCCCGTCGAGGCCACGTCCCACAGCTGGTCAGCGGTGATCACCGGTCCCTGCTGCCCGGGCAGGCAGAACCCCATGCCGGTCACGAGAGCATCGCGCGCCGTGCGCCCCCGGCCGACCCGTCCGGTCACGGTCGGTCCGGTCTACGCACCATCAACGACACCGAGCAGCTCCTCACACGACTTAACAAGATCAACATTGGAGACCGTAGTGGTAGAAACCGTAACGCCGCAATGTGCCAATCAGGTTTCTTTGCCCGATATACACCCCCGGTTAAAGTTCGGCCCCGGCCGCAGCTTTGGGATGATCGTTTGGCGGCAGCGCCGCAGCCCTGCGACAGCCCACATGACCGGCCATATCCACTCACCGGCCCATGAACGTCCGGCCCGGAACGCCAGGGAGGGCAGGCGGAATGGTCGGTCCCCCGGCCCCTCCCAGTCGTCCCAGCGGGGGTGCGTCGGCTCGTCCTCAGGGATGACGCGGCCGCACCGGGCCGCGCGTAGCGTCCCGATCATGAGGACCGGTCTGGGCGAGCGCGTCGAGCGCTATGCGCCGACTGTGCTGGCCGCGCTCTTCGCGCTCGGAGCGGTGATCGAGGACCTGGTCAGTCCGACGGTCACCGTTGGCGCACGTCGCTACGACCGG
>JAOPVG010000626.1 GCA_025966255.1 Jatrophihabitans sp. | reverse complement strand
GCACCCAGCGAGAGCCCGCTGAATGTCAGCGCGACGAATTTCTCCACCCGGCCTCCTCAGTGTTGCGTTGGACGTGTGATCCACCGGCCTTCAGTCGATCACACGGCGGCCCCACCCAAGCGCTGGCGCTCGCCCGATCGGGCGAGCGCCAGCGGATCGGTCAGGGTTGGATCGCTCCGTGGCCTTGGAGATCGGTCGCGGAGTACTGCTTCACCTGCGTCGGCTTGCCGCCCTTGAAGGACATCTCGACCGCGACGTGGCTGAGCTGATGCCGGTCGTCGACCTTGTAGACAGAGGCACACATCGTGTTCTTGTCGTAGGTCAGGCCCTCGATCGTCTGGGCGATCTTCTTGTGGTCGAGTGAGCCGGCCTTCTCGATCGCGGCCTTGAGGACATAGACCGCGTCGTAGACCGACGGCGACGAGTAGTCCGGCGCTTCGTGGTAGGTCGACTTGTACCGGGCCGCCCAGTCCCGCACGTAGGATCGCGAGTCGGTGTTCGGGTCGCAGGACTGCACGCCGTACAGGTTGTTCTGCAGCGCCGCCGGGACGGCCTGGCGGGAGTTGATGATCGAGGACGAAGGGCCGCCGAGGTACGGAACGTTGCCGAGCCCGTACTGGCTGACCGTCTTGAGTCCGATCGTCTCCTGGTTGGGGTAGCTCCAGTCGACCACCGCGTCCGAGCCCTTCATCGCGATGACCTCGCTGGTCACGTCGGTCGCGGTGTACGGGTACAGCTTGCTGGAAGTGACCTTGATGCCGGCACCTTCGAATGCCTTCTTGAACTGCGGAAGCGCGTTCTGCCCGTAGTCGATGTTCAGACCGGTCATGCCGACACTCTTGGGCTTGAGCTCGTTGATGACGTATTGGCTCTCGGCGTAGATGAGCTCCGGCATCGGAGTCATGATCCGGAAGGTGAGGGGGTCGGCATTCTTCTCACTCGTCGCGACCGGTGTCGAGACCCCGGCGTTGAGAATGACGATGCCGGCGCGCTGCAGGAGCGGTGTTCCTGCGCTGTTCTCGATCGAGGACGGCATGCCGATCACGGCGTCGACCTTGTCCGCGATGGCCAGCCGCACAGCGGCGACCGTCTTCTGCGCGTCCAGCTGGTCGTCATACTCCTTGAGGATGATCTTCTTGCCGTTGATACCTCCCTTGGCGTTGATGTCCTTCACGGCCATCTCGACGCCATGCATGTACTCGGTGAGGATGTTGGCTCCGGTCATCGGCTCGATCGAGCCGAGGATGAAGCTGCGACTGGTGTCGCTGCCGCCCCCGCCCCCACCCGAGCTGGTGCCGCAGGCCGACACCGTTACGGCGACGACTGCCACTCCGAGCGTCGTCGTCAGCCGCAGCCGGGTGAACCCACGCGTGGTTCGGGACATCGGACCCCCAAAAAGGTAATGAGATGAATGATAGAGAAGATAGGCAGGACGCGAGTTCCGGTCAAGCATCCGACGACTCATGTCGGTAACGATGTGGACATCTCTGCGACCCAACGGGCGACGAAAAGGACACATCGTCCACGCCCGTGCTCACCGATACCCAGCCGGAAGCGAGTCGAGGCGCGAGCGCACGCTCGCGCCGACCGCGGCGAGGGCCGCGCGCCCGGCGGGCAGAACCGGGGCGAGGCTGAGGAACCCGTGGAATCCCCCTGCGTAGTCCATGACCGCGGTCGGTACACCGGCCTCTGTCAGTCGTGCGGCGTAGGCGAGTCCTTCGTCGTGCAACGGATCGCACTCCGCGACGAGAACCAGCGCCGGAGCGACGCCGGCGAGGTCCGCGTTCCGTAACGGAGCTGCGTAGGGCTGCTGCCGATCAGCGGGCGGGACGTACTGGTCCCAGTACCACTCCATCGCGGCGCGCGTGAGGTAGTGGTCGTCGCCGAACGCGCGGTAGCTCGCCGTCTCGAAGTCGTCGTCGACGACGGGATACAGCAACACCTGGAGGGCGATTGCCGGCGTTGCGCGATCACGCGCCATCAGCGCGACCGCCGCAGCGAGATTGCCGCCCGAGCTGTCACCCACGAGGGCCAGCCGGGCCGGGTCGACCCTGAGTTCCTCGGCATTTTCGGCGACCCAGGCGGTCGCGGCATAGCAGTCCTCGACAGCTGCCGGATACCGACTCTCGGGTGCGCGCCGGTAGTCGACCGACACGATCACCGATCCGGTCGAGTTGGCGAGGCTGCGGCACAGACCGTCGTGCGAGTCGAGATCGCACAGGACCCAGCCGCCTCCGTGGAAGAACACGATCACCGGCAACCTGTCGGCCGGCGACGGCCGGTAGATGCGGACGGCGAGTTGGCCGACAACGGTCGCAGCGGTCAAATCGGTGACGTTGTGGATCTCCTCGACCGGCACCGCTGAACGAGCTCGACGCTCGTCCGACGCGCGGCGGGCCTGCTCAGGAGTCAGTGTTTCGACCGGCGGACTGCTCGACTGCAGGACGTCGATCAACGCGCGCGCCTCGGCATCGAGTGGCACTTGCGTTCCCCTTCCGGCGGAAGTCGCCAACCATGCCAGCGCCCTCGTTAGCGGTCAATAATTTAGATGAAGGAACCAATAAGTCTTGCCAGGCGCCCTCCCGATGCTTCTAATAGTCGTACATCTAAGCGAAGGAGTCACGCATGATCTTCTCGATGATCTTCGAGGCGCAGATCGCGGGGCCGACCCCGGAGTCGGAACAACAGACCTTCCGCGACTGCGTCGAGCAAGCCGTCCTCGGCGAGGAGATCGGGCTCGATCGGATCTGGGCCGTCGAGCACCATGCGCTCGTCGAGTACGCGCACATGAGCGCACCCGAAGTGTTCCTGAGCTTCGTCGCTGCCCGGACCTCGCGGATCCGCATCGGTCACGGAGTGGTGTGCGCGCCGTTCCGCTACAACCACCCGGTCCGGATCGCCGAGCGCACAGCGACGCTGGACATTCTCAGCAACGGTCGGCTCGACGTCGGGTTCGGGCGCGGGGCGACCCCGCGCGAGACCGGCACGTTCGGCATCACGGCCGAGGACACGCAGGTGCAACTCGACGAAGTGCTCCACATGCTGCCCGGCATCTGGACCGACGACGAATTCTCCTACAGCAGCGACACGATCGAGATCCCGCCGCGCAACATCGTGCCCAAGCCGCAGCAACGGCCGCACCCACCGTTGTTCATGGCATGCACCAAGGAGGCAACGCTCGAGATGGCGGGTTCCCTCGGCGTCGGAGCGCTCGCGCTCGGCTTCGCCGGGCCGGACGACATCGCCGAGAAGAACAAGGTCTACCGTGCGGCAGTTGCGCGGCGCCAGCCGGGCGATGTAGCCGGCAAGTTCGCCAACGACCATCTGTCCGCCCTATGCCCGGCGATCGTTCTCGACGACGCGGCGCGCGCCCGCCAGGTCGGGTTCAGTGGCCAGCGCTTCTTCATGGAATCGCTGAACCAGTGGTCGCGGGGCGGGCCGAAGCCTGAGCCGGCGACCTACGGCGACAGCGAGCAGGTACTCAAGGAGCAGAGCAAGAACCTGGAGATGCAGTTCGGCTCGGAACTGGTGAAGATGACCGATGCCACTGAACGGCGCGACGCCGAGCAGAAGGCCGGTATGCACCTGACCCGCCAGGAGCAGGCATACGGCACGCCGGCCGACTGCATCGCCTACGTGCAGCGGCTGATCGACGCAGGCGCCGACGAGATCATGTTCCTGATCCAGATGGGCACCGTGCCGCAGGAGGTCTGCCTCGAAACCATCCGCAACATCGGCACGTACGTGCTTCCGCACTTCCGCGCGCTGGAGGAAGCGAACACGCTCGGCAGGACGCCCGAACCTGCGCTGTCCTGACGGACAGCCGAGCCGCTCAGGTCTCGGAGCCGCCCGGTGAATGGCCCCGGGCGGCTTCGAGCTCATCGACGTCCGACAGCAACTGGCGGGCGAGTTCGGCCTCCGACTCGTAGAACCGCCAACTCCAGCGCAGCGCCAGCTCTGGATATGGCCACAGCAGCTGCCGGTGAGCGGACGCCTCCAGGGCGGCTGCGTCGCGGGCCATCCCGAGGGCCCACTCGATGTGGTCGGTCAGGACGGCGCGCAACTCGTCGGGGCCGAGCAGGTGGCCGAGCCACACGCGCAGCATGACGCCGTGCTTCATGACGGGCGGCGAGTCGGGAGTGCGGCCGGCCCACCTCGTCAGCGCCGCGCGGCCGGCATCGGTGATGCGATACAGCCGCTTGTTGCGCAGCTCGTCCTGAGGCGCGAGCGTGGACGTGGCGAACCCGAGCTCCTCGAGCCGGCGTAGCTCGCGGTACACCTGGCTCAGAGCAGGGCTCCAGTAGAAGAAGCGCAAGCTGCGATCGGCCCACGACTTGATGTCGTATCCGGAGCGTTCGCCGGGGAAGGACAGCACTCCGAGCACCGTCCACGCGGTCAGCGGCAGCTCGGCGTCCTCAGCTGTCGGCATGACTTCCTTTCGTGCGTGCATTCGGTACGAGGGACCCGATCGTACGGGCGGAAGCCGAGCCGGCCGTCAGTCCGAGACCACGGCGTCGTCGTCGATGGGACCGATCACTTCTGCCTCCGCGCCGGCGCCGAGCTCGCGGCGGTGCCGCTCGGCGATCTGCCAACGACCGTCGACCCGGCGGAACGTCCAACGGTTGAACCCGAGACAGTAGACGTCTGCTTTGTCTCCGTCGGCGAGTTGGTAGGTGATCGAGTACGACTCCGCGGTTGCCCGGTCACCGTCGATGTCGAATCGCATCGGTCCGTGGTAATGCTGTGCCCGCCCCTCGGGAGGCATCCCGGATCCGGTTATCAGCCCGAGAAGTTCGTCGGCTCCGGCGAATCGACCGGTGAACGCGCCCTCGACGTTCCCGGCTCCGAGGTCGTACACGCCGTCCGAGGTGAACAGGTCCACCCATTGCGGGCCGCGGTACACATCGGCGCCGAAGGAGTACCGCGTGAGGAGGTCGCGCAGATCGCGTTCGTCCTCGAGCTCGCGCACTCGGAGCTCGAGCCGATTCAGCCGCGCTTGTACTGATGTCATCGCAGCGTCGTCGCCATCGGCGATCGGCATCGGTCGCGCCCCTCTCGGATCCGGTCCGGCCGCACGGTGGTGGCGATTCCCCGAGACCCGGTCGCGACGGCAGAGTCAGATCTCGCCTCGCGTGCCATACTTCTTGTTGTTATAAAGATATACCTTTGAGTGGAAGGGGTGTG
>JAOPVG010000625.1 GCA_025966255.1 Jatrophihabitans sp. | reverse complement strand
GCGACCGGCGTGAGCAGCTCGCCCTCGTGGCGAGCAAGGCCGAGCAGGCGGTCGTGACTGCGGCCGTCGCCGGCGACGTTCCGGAGCAGCTGCAAGGCGCGCGCTACGACGTGCACGAGGGGGCGGTACGCCGTGTCCGATGATCGACTGCATCGCGGGTCCGCCGAGCCAGCTGAGACCTGGACCACACGGCTATCCACAGGCAGCGGTGGAAAACCCGTCCCAAATGTGGATGAGAACGCCGCAGAGTTTCCGAAACCGGACCAAATCGCCGCTTCGGACGAGGTGAACGGTGGAGAACCTGTGGATAACTCGGAGGTGTCGGATCTCGCCCGATCGGCGCTGGCCGACGCTCGCAAGGTGTCCCGCACCCTTCCTGGCCGCCGCGATCGGGACTCGCGCCGCCGCATCCGCCGGGAGAATCTGACCGGCCGAAACCGCGGCGGGTACTCCGGTCCCGGTCCGGACCTCACCAGCGACCCGCAGCGGATCGGGCCGCTGCTGGCCGGGTTCGTCGAGGAGCGGGGCTGGGACGTCCCACTCGCCGAAGCCCGGGTGTTCGCCGAATGGGCCGGCCTGGTGGGCGCGGAGGTCGCCGCTCATTGCGCACCCCAGACCCTGCGTGAGGGCGAATTGCGTATCGTCGCAGAGTCGACCGCGTGGGCGACTCAACTGCGCCTGCTCGCCTCGACGCTGCTCGCCCGGCTCGTCGCAGAGCTCGGGCCCCAGGTGGTCACGAAGCTCGTCATCACCGGGCCCGTCGGGCCGAGTTGGAAGCATGGCGGCCGCTCGGTCCGGGGCGCTCGGGGCCCGCGGGACACCTACGGCTGAGCGAACCGACCAGGTGGCGCCGGGTGGCTGATCGGCCGCTCACCGTCGTCGGGCCCCTGGTCGCATAGGCTCCCGTCACAGGTGGGACCCAACTGCCGCAGCATCCAAATCAGCCTGCGTGGCGACGACCTCTGCCCGCTCGTTCCGGTAGACTGGACAAGACAACACGGGGTTGGCCGCGCGTGTGTCCTATGCGCCTCGCCTGCCCCAGACTTATGTCGGAAAGTTCCCGCTTTCGACCGGCTTCTACCCGGTCGCGTCGCCGATCGGGCGAGAGAGGTTCGTGCTCGTGACAAGTACCGCCGCCAGGAGTACCGGCAAGTCGAGGAACGACAGCGCCTATACCGGAAGCTCGATCACCGTTCTCGAGGGTCTTGAAGCAGTTCGCAAGCGCCCGGGTATGTACATCGGGTCCACCTCGGAGCGCGGCCTGCACCACCTGGTGCAGGAGGTCGTCGACAACTCCGTTGACGAGGCACTTGCCGGGCACGCCGACCGCATCGAGGTCACCCTGCTTGCGGACGGCGGCGTCCGTGTCGTCGACAACGGCCGCGGGATGCCCGTCGACATGCACCCGACCCAGAAGAAGCCGACGGTCGAGGTCATCCTCACCGTCCTGCACGCGGGCGGAAAGTTCGACGGCAAGGCCTACGCGGTCTCCGGTGGCCTGCACGGCGTTGGTGTCTCGGTCGTGAACGCGCTCAGCAGTCGGCTTGAGATCGAGATCCACCGCGACGGCTTCCGATGGACCCAGCCGTACGTGAACCAGAAGCCGGCCGCGCCGCTCACCAAGAACGAACCGTCCAAGAAGCACGGCACGACCGTCACCTTCTGGGCCGACGACACGATCTTCGAGACGACGACCTACAGCTTCGAGACCATCAGCCGACGCCTGCAGGAAATGGCATTCCTGAACAAGGGTCTGACCATCGTCCTGCGCGACGAGCGCGCCGAGAAGATCGTCGACGAAGACGACGCGGCCGCCGCCCCGAAGACCGCGAAGGGTCCGAAGGAAGTCACGTACTACTACGAGGGCGGCATCGCCGACTTCGTCCGCTACCTCAACGGCTCCAAGGAGCCGATCCACAAGGACCCGATCTACATCGAGGACGAGGACGCCGTCAACCGCCTCTCGGTCGAGATCGCCATGCAGTGGAACTCCACCTACTCCGAGAGCGTCTACACCTTCGCCAACACGATCAACACGGTCGAGGGCGGAACCCACGAAGAGGGATTCCGGGCCGCGCTCACCACGGTGGTCAACAAGTGGGCGATCGAGAAGAAGATCATCAAGGACACCGCCGACGACCGCTTCAAGGGTGATGACATCCGCGAAGGTCTCGCCGCGATCGTGTCGATCAAGCTCGGCGACCCGCAGTTCGAGGGTCAGACCAAGGCCAAGCTCGGCAACTCCTCGGCGAAGACGTTTGTCCAGCAGGTCGCCTTCGACAAGCTGAACGCCTGGTTCGACAGCAACCCGGCCGAAGCCAAGGTCGTCGTCAACAAGATCAACCAGGCCGCCCGCGCCCGCAAAGCCGCGCAGCAGGCGCGCAAGCTCTCCCGCAAGAACGCGCTCGACACGATGGGCATGCCGGGAAAACTCGCCGATTGCCGCTCCACCGATCCCGGCGAGAGTGAGCTCTACATCGTCGAGGGTGACTCGGCCGGCGGCTCGGCGAAGTCCTGCCGCGACTCGATGTTCCAGGCAATCCTGCCGATCCGCGGCAAGATCATCAACGTCGAGAAGTCCCGCATCGACCGGGTGCTGAAGAACAACGAGGTCCAGTCGCTCATCACTGCGCTGGGGACCGGCATCCACGACGACTTCGACCTCACCAAGCTGCGCTATCACAAGATCGTGCTGATGGCCGATGCCGACGTCGA
>JAOPVG010000296.1 GCA_025966255.1 Jatrophihabitans sp. | reverse complement strand
AGTTCGGGGCCTGACTTGACGCCGTCCCAGACCGCGCCCGCGTTGCCGTCGTAGCGCTCGACGAGGATCTGGGTGAGGGACTGAACCCGCTTGGCCATCGCGGCCGGGAAGCGGTGCAGCGCCGGTGGTTCGCGGAAGATCGCCTCGAGCGCGTCCGCGTCGTAGTCGGCGATCGTGCGGGCGTCGAGCACTCCGCCGAGCCGTTCTCGCAGTACCTCCGGCGACGTGAACGCCTTCTCCATCGGGATCTGCTGGTCGAGCAGCATCCCGATCAACAGCGCGAGCGGGTCGCGGGCGAGCAGTTCGTTGGCCTTCTCCGTGGTGGCGAGGAACATGCCTGGAATCTCACCACAGGAGACGGCCGGGCGTCACGGCTTGGCCGCGCGCTGTCCCGACGCCGCGGCGAGTCATTTGCAGGAGACTGAGCAGCTTCTCCTGGTCGGCCGCGGAGAACGAGGCCAGCACGTCGTCCTGCGCTTCCGCGATCGCCTGAGGATCGCGACCGTGTCGATCGGCTCGTCCCCTGACAGCATGGCGGCATGGACTCGGGGTGCGTGCGATGAACGTCGTTGCGGCGGCGATCGTGCGCGACGGGCTGCTGCTCGCCGCGCGGCGTTCACGTCCCGAGCGCTTCGCCGGCGGCTGGGAGTTCCCGGGCGGCAAGGTCGAGCCCGGCGAGGACGAGCCGACCGCGCTCGCCCGGGAGTGCCGCGAAGAGCTCGGCGTGGACGTGCAGGTCGGCGCGTGTCTCGGCGAGGCCGCCGACGGCGAGCTCCGGCTCGTCCTCTACGCCGCCACCATCGTCGACGGCGAACCGGAACCACTCGAGGACCACGACGAGCTGAGATGGCTGCGGCACGACCAACTCGATCTCGTTGACTGGCTGCCCATCGACGTGCAGTTGCTCGACGCCGTCACGTCACACGTGCAGCGAGGAATCCGACCCGGGTTTCCGTGACGAAGTCCTGCGCCGCGGGGGATCTCGATCAGGCGAGCGGTTCGGCGAGGGCCGACTCGGCGGCGCGCACGGCGGCGCCGGAGCGGACGAACTCGACCGCGGCCTCGATCTCGGGTGCGAGGAACCGATCCGGGCCCGGGCCCTCGACGAATTCGCGTAACGCGTCGACGACCGCTCCGGTGGCTGGGCCCGGACGTAGCGGTGGCCGCAGGTCGAGCGCCCGGGCGGCGCTGAGGAGTTCGATCGCGAGCACGCGGGTGAGCGCGTCGACGCTGCGGCGCAGCTTGCGGGCCGCGGACCAGCCCATCGAGACGTGGTCCTCCTGCATCGCGCTGGACGGGATGGAGTCGACGCTGGCCGGCACGGCGAGCCGCTTCAGTTCGGACACCAGCGCAGCCTGGGTGTACTGGGCGATCATGTGGCCCGAGTCGACGCCCGGATCGGCGGCGAGGAACGGCGGCAGGCCGCGCGAGCGCGACACGTCGAGCAGCCGGTCCGTCCGACGCTCACTCATCGACGCCACGTCCGCCGCCGGGATGGCGAGGAAGTCGAGCACGTAGGCGACCGGCGCGCCGTGGAAGTTGCCGTTGGACTCGACCCGGCCGTCGAGCGTGACCACGGGATTGTCGACGGCGGCGGCGAGCTCGTACCCGGCGACGTGGCGGGCATGGGCGAGCGTGTCCCGGGCCGCGCCGGCGACCTGGGGGGCGCAGCGCATCGAGTACGCGTCCTGGACGTAGACGCAGTCCGGTCCGGCGTGGCTGGCGATGATCGGCGAGTCGGCGAGCAGGGCCCGCATGTTGGCCGCGGCAATCGCCTGCCCGGGTTGCGGCCGCAGCGCCTGCAGGTCGGCGGCGAAGACGTGGTCGGTGCCGAGCAGGGCCTCGACGCTCATCGCGGCGGTGACGTCAGCCGTGCGCAGGAGGAGGTCGAGATCGGTGCAGGCCAGCAGCAGCTGCCCGAGCATCCCGTCGGTGCCGTTGATGAGGGCCAGGCCCTCCTTCTCGTGCAGTTCGATCGGTTCTAGGCCGTGCCGGGCGAGCACAGCGGCTGCGTCGCCGAGCCCGCCGTCCGGGTCGCGGACCGTCCCCTCACCGAGCAGCGCGAGCGCGACGTGCGCTAGCGGAGCCAGGTCACCCGAGCAACCGAGCGAGCCGTACTCGTAGACGACGGGCGTGATGCCGGCGTCGAGCATCCCGGCGAGTGCGGCGGCGGTCTCCGGACGCACGCCGGTGCGTCCGGTGGCCAGAGTCGACAGCCGCAGCAGCATGAGGGCGCGGACGACCTCACGCTCGACCTCGGGGCCGCTGCCGGCGGCATGCGAGCGGATGAGGGACTTCTGCAGCAGCGTGCGCTGGGCGGGCGGGATGTGTTTGGTCGCCAGTGCACCGAAGCCGGTGGAGATGCCGTAGTGCGGCTCGACGTCGTCGGCCAGGCTCTCCACGACGGCGCGGGTGGCGGCGATGGCCTGCTGGGCCGGCTCCGTGAGTGTGACGCCGGCCCCGAGCCGCGCGACGGCAACCACGTCGGACTCGGTCAGCGGGCCCGTCCCGACATCGATTCGATCCATGGTCGCCACTGTCCCGCGCGCGGCAGGCCGGGCGCCACCGGTGTGCGGGCCGGTCTCAGATCCCAGACACGCCGCCGGTGGTCAGTTGCACGCGACCAGCAGTGGCGCGACTGACCACCAATCGGGGAGCCGCTACGTTCGGTGACATGCGCGCAGTCGTTATCACCGAGCCCGGCGGTCCCGAGGCCCTGCAGGTGCAGGACGTCCCCGACCCGACCCCCCAGCCGGATGAGGTGATCATCGACGTCGTCGCCACCGCCATCAACCGAGCCGACCTGTTGCAGCGGCAGGGCAACTACGCGCCGCCGAAGGGTGCGTCCCCGTACCTCGGCATGGAATGCTCCGGCACGATCTCTGAGGTCGGTGAGAGCGTGGCCGGCTGGAGCGTCGGTGACGAGGTCTGCGCACTGCTGTCCGGTGGCGGCTATGCCGAGAAGGTCGCGGTGCCGGTCGGGCAGCTCATGTCCGTCCCCTCCGGCGTCACCCTCGTCGACTCCGCCGCGCTGCCCGAGTCCACCTGCACGGTGTGGTCGATGGCGTTCGGTCCGCACGCCGGGCGACTGCAGCCCGGCGAGCGGATCCTCGTCCACGGCGGGACGAGCGGCATCGGCACGATGGCCATCCAGATCGCCCACGGCCGCGGCGCCCAGGTGTTCACGACGGCCGGGACGCCCCGGAAGGTGAAGTTCTGCCGCAGCCTCGGCGCGGACGTCGCGATCAACTACCGCGACGAGGCCTTCGAGGAGCGCATCAAGGCCGAGACCGGCGGCGGTGGCGTGGACGTCATCCTCGACAACATGGGTGCGTCCTACCTGCCGCGCAACATCGAGTCACTCGGGATCGGCGGCCGGCTGATCGTGCTGGGGCTGCAGGGCGGGACGCGGGGCGAGCTCGACCTCGGGGCGGTGCTCGTCAAGCGGGCCATGGTGCACGCGGCCGGCCTGCGCGGCCGACCGCCGCAGGAGAAGGCCGCCATCGTCGCCGAGACGCAGAACGCGGTGTGGCCGATGATCGAGAGCGGCCAGGTGCGCCCGATCATCGACCGGATCCTCACTCTGGACGACGCGGGCGAGGCGCATCGACTGCTGGATTCCAGCGAGCACATCGGCAAGGTGGTGCTGCGCGTGCGCTGAGCCGCGTCCGGCGCTGGCCTCAGGCGCTGGCCGTCAGGCGCTGAGGGCCCGCAGCGCGTCCAGCAGCTGATCGACCTCGGCTGCCGCGGTGTGCGGCATCAGTCCTACGAACACCGCGCCGCCGAGTTCGTCGGCCCCGAACGCGCGGAGGAGCTCGGACATGCCCGACGGGCCCGTCCAGGCCGAGATGTTGTGGCGGTGCAGGAAGGCGCCGACCTCGTCGGGCGTGCGACCGGCCACGGTGAATGCGGCGACCGGCAGGGTGCGGTGCGGGGCGCCCAGCACGGTGACGCCGGAGATCGCCCGCAGTCCGTCGTCGAGGCGGGGATAGAGGTGGCGGGTGTACTCGCCGGCCGCGGTGACGGAGGCGACCAGGCGCTCGCGGCGCCCCCCGGTGGCGTGCTCGTCCAGATCGGCCAGGTGATCGACGGCGGCGGTGAGGCCGTCGAGCAGTTCGATCGGCAGCGGCAGCACTTCGAAGCGCTGGGGTGTGGGCAGCCCGTCCAGACCGCCGGGAAGGTTGTCGAGGCTTCCCGGAATCTCGTCGAGCAGCCCCGGACGGGCCACCAGCGCCGCAACGGTCGGGCCGCCGAAGGCGGGTGCGGCCACCGCAAGCAGATCGGCGCCGAGTTCGGCGAGGTCGAGGGGCACGTAGGCCGGCGCGACGCCGGCGTCGACGATCACGAGCGCGCCATGCTGGTGGGCGAGGTCGGCGATCGCCCGGATGTCGGGCACCATGCCGGTGGCCGCGTTGGCCAGTGAGACCGTGACGATTCGGGTGCGCCGGCCGATCAACGCCTCGTACTGCCAGGCCGGCAGCTCACCGGTCTCGAGGTCGACCTCGGCCCACCGGACGACGACTCCCCGGCCGCGGGCCGCCCGCAGCCACGGCCGCATGGCGAAATCGGCGTCGAGGCGGCTCAGGACGATCTCGTCGCCAAGTTGCCAGTCACTGGACAGCAGGGCGGTAAACCGGAGCATCAGCGAGACGGTGCTGTCGGCCAGCACGACGTCCTCGGCCCGGCCGCCGACCAGGTCGGCCGCGGCCCGCCGGGCCCGGAGCACCCGGGTGGCCGAGTTCTGGGAGCGGGATGAGCGGGACCCGGGCTGAGCCGGCGCTGAACGCAGGGCCGCGATGATCGCGCGGATCACCGACTCCGGCTGCAGGGCGGCAAAAGCGCCGTCAAGCTGGGCTGTGCCCGTCGCCAGCGTCGGGTACAGCCCGCGAACGCGCGCGACGTCTACGCCGACCACCTCCACGACCGCTCCCCACTCTCCCGTACTCGATTGGTGGCGCCGCACGCAGCCCGGGCAGACTGGTCAGGTGACCGACTACACCGAGGACTCCGCACGGCAACATTCATCCGACACCCCAGGTGCCGGTCCTGACGAAGAATCCAAGGAACTCGCCACGACCGACGATCGTGACGACGTAGACGAGATTACGTCCCAAGTGGAGCAACCGGCGAAAGTCATGCGAATTGGGACAATGATCAAGCAGCTTCTCGAGGAGGTTCGGGCCGCTCCGCTCGACGAAGCCGGCCGAAAACGGCTGCGCGAGATCCACGAAGCGTCGATCCGGGAGCTCGAGGCCGGGCTCGCGCCCGAGCTGCGAGACGAGCTGGAGCGGCTCACCCTGCCCTTCGGCGGCGACGTGCCGTCCGAGGCCGAGTTGCGGATCGCCCAGGCTCAGCTCGTCGGCTGGCTGGAAGGCCTGTTCCACGGAATCCAGACCGCGCTGTACGCGCAGCAGGCCGCGGCGCGGGCGCAGCTGGAGGAGATGCGCCGCCGGTCGCTACCGGCTGGGGAGCGCGACCACGGCCAGCAAGTCATCGTCGGCCCGGGCGGCCAGATGATCATGCCGCCGGGAGTTCGGCTCACGCCATCGTCGGGACCGTCCGACGAGGAGAAGCCTGAGCACGGCACCGGCCAGTACCTGTAAGGGCAGATCGCCCGGCGGGGGGTTCGCCCGCGCCCTGCGCCGACCTACGATGTCGACGCAGGCGCGATCGGGAGGAACGGGTGCGTGGGCGACTTCATCATCAAGACGAACGACATGATCCAGATAACCGTTCCGCCACCGGCGCTCGTGCCGATGATCACGGCACCGGTCCCGCTCATCGGGACCGGGACGACGGTCATGATCGGCGGCGTGCCGGTGTGCCTCATGGGTGACGAGATGCCGCCCTCGCTCATGGCGCCCATGCCCTACACGGCGCCGCCGTTCGTCACGCCGGGCATGGGCACGCTGACGATCATCCTCAAGCCGGACAACCTCTCGAAAAAGACCATGCAGGGTAAGTCGATGCTTCTCAAGGGCACGACGTTCGACGCGATGTTCAACGTGTCGGCCCCAGCCATGCAACCCACGCCGGCCGGCCCGGTGCCCGACCCGTTGATGGTGAAGAAGTGCACCTGCATGTTCATCACGACGAACGTGAACACCCAGTCCGGGTGAACTTCGCCCGGGACTTCGTGGCGACGCGCCCGGCCGACTCGCGGGCGATCGTCACCCTCGACACCGACGGCCCGCGGCGGGAGTGGACGTTCGGCGAGCTGATCGAGGCCTCGGGCGCTCTCGCCGCGGCATTCGTCGACCACGGTGTCCGGCCCGGCTCGGTGGTGCTCACACTCGTGGGCAACCGCATCGAGTACGTGCTGGCGATCCTGGCCGGTCTCCGCATCGGCGCGGCCACCCTGCCCTGCAGCGAGCAGTTGCGGGCGAAGGACATCGCGCTGCGCCTGGAGCGGGCGCGTCCTGATCTGGTGCTCTGCCACTCGCGGAACCGCCCGGCGCTCGACGGCGCTTCACCGGCCTGCCCCGTGCTCACCGGGCCCGACGCGGCGTTGCTGAGCGGTGGCAACCAGGCGCCGCCGTACGCCGAGCTCGACGATCTCGACCCGTCGTTCGTCCTGTTCACGTCCGGGACGAGCGGCGAGCCGAAGTTGGTGACGCACGGTCAGCGGTACGTGTGGGGCCAGCGGTTGCAGGCGACGGAGTGGATGGCGGCGCAGCCCGGCGAGCTGGTGTGGTCGACCGCGGCGCCGGGCTGGTCGAAGTCGGCGCGCAACAGCTTCATCGCGCCGTGGCTCGGCGGGGCGGCCGCGCTGCTGCAGGACCGTCGCTTCGATGCCGAGGAGCGGTTGGCGACGATCCGGGCCGAGGGCGTCAACGTGCTGTGCATGGCGCCCACGGAGTACCGCCTGATCGCCGCGCACGGACCGATCGGTGACCTGCCGACGCTGCGCCGGGCGATCACCGCCGGGGAGCCGCTGGGCGTGCCCGCATTCGAGGCTTGGCGGGACCAGACCGGCCTGGAGATCTCCGACGGGTACGGGCAGACGGAGACGGGCCAGGTGACGGGGGTGCGGCCGGGCGAGACCGCGCCGCCGGGATCGATGGGCCGTCCGCTGCCCGGCATCGATGCCTCGATCGAGGACGGGGAACTGACGCTGGATCCGGTCACCGTGCCGACGTTCTTCCTCGGCTACGACGGGGGGCCTGCCCCGCAGGGGCGATGGCACACCGGAGACCAGGTGCGTCAGGACGACGACGGCTGGCTGTACTTCGAGTCCCGCGCCGACGACGTGATCATCAGCGCCGGGTACCGCATCGGACCGACGGAGGTGGAGTCGACGCTGCTCGGCCATCCGGCGGTCCGCGAGTGCGCCGTGCTCGGGCTGCCGGACGACGCGCGGGGGCAGGTGGTGGCGGCGGCCGTCGTCCTGCGCGACGGGTTCTCGGGATCGGACGAGCTGATCGCGGAGATGCAGGCGTACGTGCGGGCCGAGACTGCGCCGTACAAGTACCCGCGCAGGATCTGGTTCACCGCCGAGCTGCCGAAGACGAATAGCGGCAAGCTGCATCGCTCGGCCTTGCGTCCGCCCGCTGACTACTAGTGGAGGGTTACGTCAGCAGCGACTCGATCAGCTCGGCGACGGCGTCCTGGTCGTTGCTGGCAATGATCGAGTCGGCCGCGTCCCGCGCTGCGGGGTGGGCGTTGGCCACGGCGTAGGAGTGCCCGGCCCACTTCAGCATCGGCACGTCGTTGGGCATGTCGCCGACAGCCAGCACGTCCTCGCGCGATACGTCGTGCATGACCGCGAGCTCGGCCAGACCAGTCGCCTTCGTGACCCCAGCCGCGGCGATCTCGAGCAGCCCGAACGACGACGAATGGGTGATCGACGCCCGCTCGCCGATCAGGTCCGTGGCGGCGTCGAGGAAGGCGTCCACGTTGACGCTGCGGTCCTTGGCGAGCAGCTTCATGCCCGGCCGCTCGGTGATCGCGGCGAGATCACCCAGCACCGGCGCCGGGATGGGACGGCCGTGCCGATCGAGCCGCGGGTTGATCTCCCAGTCATGGACGTAGCCGGGCTCGGCGGCGAAGCCGTGGCCGTACTCCACCGCGAACTGCACGTCGGGAAATTCCTTGCGCAGTGTCGCGCCCAACTCGCGCATCAGCGTCGGCTCCAGCGAGTGGACGGTGATCAACCGCTCGTCGCTCATGTCGTAGAGCACTGCACCGTTGGCGCCGACCGCGACGCCGATGTGCCCCGTCTCGTCGATGACGTCGTCGAGCCAACGCGGCGGGCGGCCGGTGACGAAGGCGACCACCAGGCCGGCGTCGTTGGCCGCCCGCAATGCGGCGCGGGTGCGGTCGGAGACCGTCCCGTCGCTGCGCAGCAGGGTCCCGTCCAGATCGGTCGCGAACAGCCGAACCGTCATGCCGGGGACAGCACCTCGCGGCCGCCGAGATACGGACGCAGTGCAGCCGGCACGTAGACCGACCCGTCCGGCTGCTGGTGGTGATCGAGCAGGCACGCGATCGTGCGCGCCGCCGCAACCAGCGTGCCGTTGAGCGTCGCCACCGGGACGTTGCCCGACGGGCCACGCGTGCGGATGTTGAGCCGCCGGCTCTGGAACGTGGTGCAGTTGGACGTGGACGTCAGCTCGCGGTACGCGCCCTGCGACGGGAACCACGCCTCGATGTCGAACTTGCGGGCCGCGCTGCTGCCCAGATCACCGGCGGCCACGTCGATCACGCGATAGGAGAGCTCGAGCTTGTCCATGAACTCGCGTTCCCAGGCGAGCAGCCGCTGGTGCTCGTCGCGGGCGTCCGCCACGTCGACGTAGGAGAACATCTCGACCTTGTCGAACCAGTGCACCCGGATGATGCCCTTCGTGTCCTTGCCGTACGAGCCGGCCTCGCGCCGGAAGCAGGACGAGAAGCCCGCGTAGCGCAGTGGCAGACCCTCGAGGATCTCGTTGGCGTGGTAACCGGCCAGCGCTACCTCTGACGTCCCGACCAGGTACAGGTCGTCGTCGGCGAGCCGGTAGACCTCGGCCGCATGGGCGCCGAGGAAGCCGGTGCCCTGCATGATCTCGGGCTTGACGAGCGCCGGCGCGATGACCTGGGTGAACCCGGTGTCGCTGGCCTGCTGCATCGCGAGGTTGACGAGCGCGAACTCCAGCTGGGCGCCGACGCCGGTGAGAAAGTAGAAGCGGGCGCCGGAGACCTTGGCGCCGCGTTCGGTGTCGATCGCCTTGAGGGCGGCGCCGATCTCGAGGTGATCCTTCGGGTTCTCGATCTGGGGCCGCTCGCCGGCGACGTCGAGCGTGACGAAGTCGTTTTCGCCGCCGGGCACCACGCCGTCCTCGACGATGTTCGGGAGCGCGAGTTGTGCCGCCTGCAGCGCGGCGTCGGCCTCCGCCTGGTCGGCTTCGGCCGCCTTCACCTCGTCGGCCAGGTGCTTCGCGCGGGCGAGGACGGCCGGCCGATGCTCCGGGCTGGCCTGCGCGACCTCGCGGCCGATCGTCTTCTGTTCGCCCCGCAACTTGTCGGCTCGGGCGACCGCGGCCCGGCGGGCGTCGTCGGCGGCCAGAAGAGCGTCCACCCGCGTTTCGTCCTCGCCGCGGAGGCGCTGCGAGGCGCGCGCCCGCTCGGGGTCGTCGCGGACCAGTTTGAGGTCGATCACCAGCCCAGGCTACTGAGCCGGTGCGAGCCTCAGCGCGGAGTACCGGCGTCGCCCGCGCCGGTGCCGCCCGCGCCGTCGTCGACGGATCCCGCGGCCGCGCGCCGTCCGGGCGCGTAGACGACGGGTCAGTTGTCCACAGGCCAGGCGCTTGTCGCCCGGGAACCGATTCGTGGCTCTACGCTGCGAATTCGACGGCTGGAGGTGAACACCATGACTGGATTCGGGGTCGTAACCGGGGAGTTGCACGCGGCTCAGGTGGTGCTCGACAGCGCGGCCGAAGCCGGCCACGCCGAGCTGACCCGGCTCCGCGCGGCGGCGCAGGACCTCCTCCGTGGCGGCTGGCAGGGCGATGCATCCACAGCGTTCGGGCGCGGGTGGCAGGAATGGCTGGACGGCGCGCTGCTCGTGCTCACCGCGTTGGAGCAGACGAGCCGGGCGCTCGACCTGACCGGCCGCGACTACGCCGGTGCCGAAAGTGCAGTGCGCGTCGACCTGGATCGGATCGCGTCATGACGCGCCTCGCCGTCGACCTCGAACTGCTGGCCGACCTGCTCGATCGGATGGCGGCGTTCGAACAGCGCTTCGCCGTGGTCCGCGACGACGTCGACGCGCGGATGCGGCGGACTCGGACGGTGTGGACGGGCGCAGCCGCCGACGCTCAGGCGGCGGTGCACGAGCGCTGGGTGGTGGGCGCCCGGGAGATGCACGAGGGACTCACCGCGCTGCACTCGATCGCGGGCACGGCCCGGGAGAACTACGCGTCAGCTGTGCAGGCGAACCGGCAAATGTGGTCGCACCGAGGTTGAGCTACTCCGGGTGGGGTTCGTGGAAGAGATGGCACGACACCGACACGCCTGAACCCTCGACCGGCTGCAGGTGCGGCACGGCCGGCGGCACCAGCTCCAGGCGCACCGCTCGCCCCGATACCTGCATCCCGGTCACTCCGGTCCACAACGGTTCCTCCGGTCGCGCTGCCCGCTCGTCCTCGAGCAGCTGCAGCAACTCGTTCGGCGACCCGCTCGCCCCGTGGATGAGAGCGGACGTCGGCGAAACCCGCGTCGCGAACTTGGGCCCGTCGGCGACGAGCCGTGACTCCGCCGCGTACTGATCGGGCGGCACGCTCGTCCACCGCTGCTCCAAAACCATCCGCACGTCCCGCGGCTCCCAACCGCATGGCGCAAAGGCCTCCGGGCAACGCGGGTGGAACGGGCAGCCCCCGGGGGCGTCGGCGGCGTCGGGGATCTCGCCGCGGGGCAGCTCCCGCGGCACCGATCGCGACGGATCGGGATCGGGGACGGCACGCAGCAGCGCCTGCGTGTACGGGTGGCGCGGATTGTCGAAGATCTCGGCGACCGGCCCGATCTCGACGATCTTGCCCAGGTACATGATCGCCACGCGGTCGCAGAAGAACCGGGCCGATGCGAGGTCGTGGGTGATGTAGAGGTAGGTCAGGCCGAGATCGTGACGCAGCTCCTCGAGCAGACCGAGGATCTTGGCCCGCACGCTCATATCGAGCATGGAGATCGGCTCGTCGGCCACCAGCAGCTCCGGGCCGAGCGCGATCGCTCGGGCGATCACCGCGCGCTGCTTCTGGCCGCCCGACAGCTCGGCCGGGTATTTGTCGATGAACCGGCCCGCCGGTGCCAGCCCCACGCGCTCCAGGGCGGTCGCCACTGCCTGGCGCCGTTGGTCGGTGCCCGGGTGCAGGCCGTGGATGCGCAGCGCGTCGCTGATGGCGCGTCCCACCGTCATCGACGGATTCAACGAGGCGTGCGGGTCCTGGAACACCATCTGCAGTTTGCGGCGCAGCGGCCGGAACTGCGACTCAGGCAGCCCGACGAGCTCTTGGCCCCGGTAGCGAATGCTGCCGCCGGTCGGTCGGACGAGCCCGAGCAGCGCCCGGCCGAGCGTCGATTTGCCCGACCCGGACTCACCGACCAGCCCGAGCACCTCGCCCTGCGCGAGCTGCAGGTTGATGCCGTCGACGGCGTTGACCGTGCCGGACGATCCGCCCAGGAGGCGGGCGACCGCGTTGGTGCGCAGCGCGAACTGCACATGCAGGTCATCGATCTCGATCAGCGGCCCGTCTGCCGGGGCGGCCTTGGGCAGCAGGGTCGCGTCAGGCTTCGTCGGCAACTGACACCTCCTCGTGGACGAGCGGCTCGGCGTCCGGTCCGGACAGCGCCGGATCGAGCAGCCAGCACTCCGACCGCTGCGCGCCGACCCTCACGCGCGGCGGCGCCTTCGTTGTACAGATCCGCATCGCCGACGGGCAACGCGGGTGGAAATGACAGCCGCTCGGCGGCGCCACGAGATCAGGCGGCGCACCCGGGA
>JAOPVG010000578.1 GCA_025966255.1 Jatrophihabitans sp. | reverse complement strand
GCGATCGTCACCCACCCGGTCCTGGTAGGCGGCGGCACGCCGTTCTTCACGGCCCTGGACAGCTGGGTGAACCTGAACCTGGTGGAGACCCGGACGTTTCCCGACGGCGTGCTCCTGACCAGGTACGAGACCAGGCGCTGAATACCCGACCTCGGATCGGCGCGGGCTCGGGCCACCCCACGATCCCGTGGCCGTTAGGGGATCGGCGAGTGAGACGGCATCCAGAGTTCTGATTGTGGGCGCGTCTTGGGCGTCGTGGTTCCTCCGCTTACCCGGCCTGGTGGGCGGTGTTCTCGACCCAGTGGGTGAACAGGTCCAGGTCGCCTGAAGCTTGCAGGCTGTCGTCCAGCCCGGCGGAGATCGACCGCCGCCTGGTCAGCACCAGCAGCAATGTGGTCGCCGGCCCGCGGATCGTGACGTCTGCCGGGCCGTGGCGATGCTGCCACGTCGCTCCCTCATTGCCGCGCTCGACGAACCACTCGCCGGCCTCGCCGAGATGCGGCTCGTCGCTGGCGTGCAGGTGCAAGGTCTGCCCTCTACCTCGAAGCGCCTCGGCGGAGTCCGGGCGCTGGGCGGCCCATCCCGGCGAGGTCATCATCGCCAGGTGGTCGGTGATCGCGTCGGCGGCGAGTTCGGCGTCGAGCTGGTAGGCCACGCCGGCGGTGGCGGCTGCGTCGGCGCGGTGAATGATCGTCTCGCAAAGTATCCGCCGCAGCCAAAACCGTGTCCCCGACCGAGCGTCACCCGCCGGGTTCCACATCGGCGCGTCCGCGCCGGCATCGGCGCCTGCCGCAGCTAGCAGCGATGCACCCTCGGCCAACCATGACGCCCATGCGTCCTGGTCGGCGGGCAGGGCCGCGACCGACGTGGGCAGCTGCGACGGGTCGGACACCCGCTTCTGCACGATCGAGGCAACCCAATGCTGTGTCTGACCGAGATGCTCGACAAGCTGGCTCAAGGTCCACTCCGGGCACGTCGGCACCGGTGCATCGACCGCAGCGCGGCGCGCGGTCTCAGCGAACTGCGCGGTCTGATCCACCAATGCCTGCCCGTACCGTTGCATCGTCAGCTCGATCACCGCCCGCAACCTCTCATCTCGTGCTGAAGTTGTGGTCAGTAGATCAGACGCGCGTCCGCGGTGAGAGTCATCGCGTCAGCAGCGAGAACGTCCGTAAGGGAACCCGATACGGCGACGGAGGACCGTCGATCCAGGCGCATCGACCCACGCATCTCGTTCCGCGGCGGCGTCGCCGAGGATCTCCCGTTTCCGAACGACGAGTTCGACCTGCTGGTGAGCACGACCTCGTTCGACCACTGGGCCAATCAGTCACGCGGACTCGCTGAGTGCGCGCGCGTCCTGCGCCCTGGCGCGCCGCTCGTGCTGTGCGACCTGTTCTCACCGTTAGTTGTACCAACGCTGTGGCTGGGTCACCGGGGGAAGGCGCGCACCAAAACGCGCGCGAGTGCACTGCTCACTGGATGGCTCGCTTGCTCTAGACGGGCCTCGACCGTTTCAGGGCATCGACAGCGAGCCGCCGGTGGGTGCCCGGTTGCCGGTGGCCACGTTATGCGCGTCGACGACTGCCTGCGGGAGTTCCTGGAAGTATTGTGGCCAGTCGTCGAGTTCGACGCCGTTCTTCGCGCTGCCGTCGGCAGTGGTCTCCTGGACGTGCATGGACGATATCTTCCCGACGCTCTTGTTCTGCGAGTTCCAGTGCGTGTGGACCTCGGCCGTGGCGCCGCCCGGGAACGTCAGCCGGATGAAGCCGGTGCGCGCGCCGTTCTGATAGTTCTGCTGCGCGAAGTTCGGCGCACCGGTGTACGGACGGTCGGCACGACTTGTCGCCGCGGCGAACCCCGGCGGGCAGACCGCGGCGTCGCGCAGCAGCGATTCGGCGCGCAGCGCGAGCTTGAGCATCGCCGGCACGGTGCTGCCCACCGCGACCACGAGGTCGACGTAGCTGACGCAGTGGGCGTCCGCTCCGGCCACCACTGCGGTTGCCTGCGTGAGTCGGGTGTGGTGGGACTGCACCATCGAGACGATCTCGCCGAAGCTGAAGTTGGTTCCGGCCGCCTGGTGGAAGGCGCGCACGTCGGGAACTCGTACCTCGTAGTTCCGGATTGTCGAGCACAGCTTGGCAAAGTCCGACCCGCCGGGGTTGGCTGACAGGCCGAGCAACCAGTCCACTTCCGGGTCCGACGTCTTCATCTTCGCCAGGGCGTCGACCATGTCGTCGGCGCGCCCGCCGGTTCCGAGTGCGGGTTGGACCTTGACGACGTAGCGCAGCGCGTTCGCGTGAGCGTCGGCGAAGTCCAGCGCGTTCGGGACGGCGGCGGGATCGAGCGCGAGCAACCACGGTTGGACGACGGCCTTCGACTTGCCCGCCAGCAGGGCCGCGCGCACGGCGTGCTCGGCCGGGAACTTTGCATTGAGCAGGTCGACGCAGTCCCGGGCCACCGTACTCACGTTGGGCTGCGCCGAGACATTCTTGGCCAGTGCGATGCCTCCGGCGGCGGCTACGTCGGCCAGGGACTGTGCCACAACCGGCTTAGCGCCCGCGGCGTTGATCAGCCAGGTCAGGGTGCCGTCGTCGATCGCCCTGCCGCTCGCCGAGTTGGCCACCGACTCGAAGCCGGCGTACAGCCGTTGCTCGCGCTTGCCACGGTCGGACTGTGCTGTGACCTTCGCAGTCGCAAGCTGCGTGTCCAAGCCATCGAGCTTGCCCTGCCGCTCGTCCAGCGCTGTCTGCTCCTTCTTCGTCGGCCCGCTGGGGCCCTTTCCAGACTTCTTCTTGACCTTGACCTTGACCTCGGGCACCGCGGTGACGTCCGCATCATGCTTCTCCTGCGCCTCGGCGACTTGCGCGTCGTGCTCCTTCTCGGCGATCTCGGACGAGATCTGCTGCGCCGCACCCTGTGCTTGCAATCGGTCGCCGAAAGGCTTCTCGGAGCGCTCGATCTCGTCCTCGAGATGGGCGAGCGAGCCCTCTCGTGACTTGTCGTGCTCCGTGGCGACGACGGTCTGCCAGTCCATCGCCCGGTGCGCGGCGACGAATTTCGACATGGCCTGGATCCGGGCCGGGTTCTTCAGCGCAGCGATGCGATGTTCAACGGCGTCCAGCCGGTTCGTGAACCCGGTCCCCTGCGTGACCTGGCGCTGGATGACGGCGACCTCAGCGCCTACCGTCACCCACTTCTTTGCCTGGAGATCCTGCCACGCGGTTTTCTTGGACGCCGCCAGGCCGGGGGGCTGATGGCACGACGCCGCTTTGTCGAGCGTCTTCAGGCCGGCGTTGAGGTTGGTCAAGGTGGCACGAGCAGCGGCGAGCGCACTCGTGCTGCGGTGCTGGATCCCCTCGAGCGCCACGAGCGCCTCGATCCAGCTCTCGGTCTGCGAACGGCTGTCGAACTCGACCAGATCGGGATCGGTGCCACCGGCGTCGCGGGCGGCCGCGATCTCGACGGCGAGCTTCGGCTGCAAGGCGTCCAGCTTCTCCTTCGCTTCCCGCAGCCGACGGGCGGCGACGACCGGCGCCATGGGGTCGTAGTCCGGTCCGAGCTGGTGCTTCTGCGCGAGGTGCGCCGCAGCCCCGCCCTGCTTCGAGGCGGTCACCTGCGAGAGCTGCCCGAGGTTGCGGAGCTTGTGCAGTTCGCCGCGCCGGGCGCTCTGCGCCTTGAGCGTCGCCCGGTCAGGCCGCTCGCGGGCCGCCGTGGCCAGCCCGGTCAATGGCAGCGCCGCCGTAGCGCCGACCTGCTGCTCGACATCGGGTTCAGGCTCAGGCTCGACAGCATGGGTCGTGTCCTCGACGCGTGTATGGACGAGATTCTGCATCGGTTCGGACATGCGCCCGCTCCCGCCTGGCGATGCGAAAAGTGGGGTCAACCTAGCAAGAGCGGGGCGGGATGTCGATCATCAGCGGGATCACCAACCGGTCACGGCCGCTGAGCCGGCGCTGACGGCGTCAGGGTCCCCGTACTCGTCGCTGCGATTGTCCGAGCTGTTCCTCAGCTGGTGAAGCCGGTCTTGGCCTGCTGCTCCAGTTTGCTGCGGACCGAGTCGTCGCACTGGGCGGTGCGGTCCTGTTCCTCGGTGGATCACCCGGGCCCCGCGGCCGGCACGGTCGAGTCGACCCGTTGATCCCGACCTCAAGCGCGACCTGCTGCTGCCCGCCGCACACGACCACGCCAGCGTCTCAGACATTATCCGCCGCGCGATCGGCGAATACCTCCACGCCAGCTGACCCGCAGGCGGATCCTCAGCTGGGACTAGGTGTTTCAGCGAGCGAGGCGTCCTTACCGGGGGGTGTGAGTACGGCGTGCTCGGCCAACGCCTGTAGCAAGTCCGCTTCGTGGTGGAGGCGCTGTGCCGCGCCAGGCTTCACGCCAGCCAGCGACTCGGCTGCAACGCGGCGCTCGTCCGCCTCGCGCAACACGATGTCGATCATGTTCTGTTCGGACAGAAGGCGCCGCTGTGCATCAGTGCGTCCGGGTCCGACCGCAGACAGTTCGATCGCACCGGCCTGATCCGACGGGCCCACCGGGACAGCCTCGGCGTTGTCGATAGCCGCCAGCGTCGTCCGGTAGACGGCGAGCGCCTCGCGATCGCGGTTCTTCATCGCTCGAAGCACGGCGGACTTGAGTAGATCGCGAATCGGTGCCGCCTCATTGACCGTCACGTCCTCATTATGTCTGACGCCGTTGCGGCGCTGCCCGCGCGATTCCGGCCGGGGACCGTGCTGTGGATGCGCGCACCTGGTGGTGTCGGTCCTCGTGGTTACGGTTGTTGAGACCCAGAGGAGGTAACCGGTGAGTAGACCGGACGCGACGATGACTCGTATCGGCCAAGGAATGGAACTGAGCCAGCGCGGTGAGCGCGCCACTGCCCGCCAGTTGTTTGCCCACGTGTGGAGCGATATCGGCGGCGAGAGCGGGGATCCCTTGCACCGGTGCGCGGTGGCCCACTCGATGGCCGATGTGCAGGATGATGTGCGCGAGGAACTGCTCTGGGATCTCAGGGCACTTGAGGCAGCCGATGTGATCACCGACGAGCGTGCGGCTCAGGCTGGCGTCGCGGGCGGGGTGGCCGGCTTCTATCCGTCGCTGCACCTCAACCTCGGTGAGTGCTATCGCAAGCTCGGCGATGTCAACCGAGCGCTGGAGCACCTTGAGCAGGGACGTGCGTGTGTCGCGTCTCTCGGGGGCGACGGTTACGGCCTTATGATCAAGGGCGGCCTTGATCGACTAGACGAGCGGCTGAGGTCTTCTGACCGATAGAGGAACGGCTCGCGGAGCATGAAGCTTGCTGCCCCTGACGATCTGCGCCGCGCTGTTACCTACGTTCAGCGTCCCGTTGAGGCGCGCTTGCCGGGCGCACGGGTCGCACGCGAGAACGCCCGCGGTTCTGCGATGGGTGCGCCGTGCCGCGGCCGGTAGGTGTTGGTCGCCGAGCTGCGAGCGCTGTCGCCGGCGAGTATTTCGTTCTGCGGCAGGAGATCTCGCTGCGGCGCCGACCCACTTCGTGTAGCGCATCGCCTCAG
>JAOPVG010000570.1 GCA_025966255.1 Jatrophihabitans sp. | reverse complement strand
CGTCGGTGTCCGCGCCGTCGCGGGGGACGATCTCGATCGCGACGATGGCACCGGCCAGCGGACTCGGCCGGCCGAACACGCGCACGAACTCGACGCCGGGCACGGCGGACACCCGCTCCTCGATCGGGAGCGGATGCACCTTGACGCCACCCACGTTGATGATCTCCGTGGAGCGGCCGCGGAAGAGCACCCGATCGCCGACGACCTCCACGAGGTCTCCGGTTGCGCGCCACGAGTCGGGCTCGATCCCCGCCTCGCCGTGGTAGCCGAGCATGCCGGTGCGCGAGCGCACCCACAGCTCACCGTCCACGATCTTGAGCGCTACGGCGGCGTCGGGCCGCTCGTGCAGCGCCGAGAGGGGAAGCCCGTTGCGTCCGTCCCGGATCGACCGCATGCTGCCCGCCTCGTTCGCGGCGTAGACCTGCGAGATCCGCGCCTCCGGGAACGTGGTCTCGAGATCGGTGAGCAGCCGGCTCGGCACCGCCTCGCCGCCCAGCGTCACCTGTCGCAGCTCCGGAACCGGTCCGCCGTCGCGCCGCAGCTCGGCGAGTACCCAACGCCAGAACGTCGGTGTCGCGCTGGCGTGATCGACATCGTGCCGGCGCATCGCGGCCAGGCCTTCGCGCGGCCGCCGTGGGACCGGGGCGACCAGGGTGGCCGCGCTGGCCATGACGTGCAGGACGAGCTGCAGGCCACCGAACTGGTGCAGCCCGTACGCGAGCAGCCAGCGCTCGGCCGGCGCGGGTGGCGTTGCGGCGTGAGGCCGCAGCAGCCGCCACCAGTCGTGCCGCGCCGCCCGCGGCTCACCCGTCGTCCCGGTGGTGAACACCAGGAGCGGACGCACGGCCGGCGGCTCGGCCGGAGTCGAGTGGCGCGGCCGGTCGAGCTCGGACACCAGCACCAGATCGACGCCGTCGGCGGACAGCTCCTGGTTGGTGACCACCACGTGGTGGTCGACGCGGGCGGCGAGGGCGACCACCTCGGCGCCCGACTCCAGCGGCGGGTAGAGGCACATCTCGGCGCCGACGAGCGATGCCGCGGCGAGCAGGACGACGACGTCGATGGCGTCGTGATCGAGCACGCCGAAGCGGTCGATGCCGCGGGCCTGCAGCGAGGCGGCAACACCTTCGGCCTGCGCGAGGAGAGCCGGATAGTCGATGGTTCGGTCGTCGGTGATGATCGCGGGCCGGGTCCCGTTCACCTCAGCGGCGCGGCGCAGTAACTCGATCACTGCGCTGGGGAGTTTGCTCTCGGCATCATCGGGTTGCCCTTTCGCCTGCGGACGCGCCGAACCTTATCCCACGCGTCGGGTAGCCTCGCGGTTCGTCCAGTCGCCCCGGAAGGAACGCATGTCATGAACGCGCCGACCGCCGATCCCGAGCCAGCGGCGCACTACGACCGCGTGACCGACGGCTGGCGACTGCTGTTCGGCGACTCCCTGCACTACGGGGTGTTCGACCAGGGCGACGAGCCGCTCGCCGTCGCCACCCAGGCGCTGACCGACCGGATGATCGCCGCCGCCGCGTTCGAGCCCGGGCTGCGCGTCCTCGACATCGGCTGCGGCACGGGCGATCCGGCGTGCCACCTCGTCCGCACGCAGGACGTCGACGTTCTCGGCATCACGACGAGCCGGGTCGGCGTCGATCGAGCGAGCGCCCGCGCGGCGGCCGACGGACTCGCTGACCGCGCGACCTTCGAGGTGCGCGATGGCACGGCCAACGAACTGCCGGACGAAAGCTTCGATCGCGTGTGGGCGTTGGAGTCGTCGCACCTCATGCCGGCCCGCGACGCCCTGATCGCGGAGTCGGCCCGCGTGCTGCGCCCCGGTGGTCGGTTGGTGCTGTGCGACCTCATCCGGCGCCGGGACATCCCGTTCAAGGAGGTCCGCGACCGCCGTGTGGATTTCGCCACACTGCGCGAGGCCTTCGGGGAAGCGCGGATGGATCCCCTCGATTCCTATCTCGCCCTCGCCGAGGCGCAAGGCCTGACGATCGAGGTGCGTACGGATCTCACCGAGGCCACGCTGCCGACCTTCGACCGGTGGCGAGCCAACATCGCCGAACACCGGGATGAGCTCGTCGAACTGCTCGGTGCGGACGGTCTCGACGCCTTCGAACGATCGACCCACATCCTCGAGGGCTTTTGGCACGACGGCACGCTCGGCTACGCGCTGTTCGCCGCCTCGAAGCCCGCCTGACCGAACGCGCGCGGCCGCGAACCCTGGGATACCCTTCCGGCGGTCGAGGGTGAAGAAGGAGTTTTGGATGGCTGACACCGAACGCGTCGAGAGCACGATCAAGGGCTTTTTGCGCCGGGCCAAGAAGTCCGAGGATGGGATCGAGCGCGACACCGCGCTCTACGCGGATGGCATCGGCCTGGACTCGCTCAGCGCGGCGGAGCTGTCGGCCGTGCTCGAGGACGAACTCGGTTCCGACCCGTTCAGCCAGGGCGAGCTGCCGCAGACCGTGGGCGAGATCCTCGACTTCTATGCCGACTCCGACACCGCGCCGGAGTCCGCCGCGACCTGAGTGGTACCTGGTTGGCTGAAGTCGGCTAGCTCGTCAGGCCGCCGTCCACGACGAACACCTGTCCGGTGATGTAGTCATTGCGCGGATCGGTGAGGAACAGGGCCACGCGAGCGACGTCCTCGGGCTCGCCGAGCCGGCCGGCCGGTGTGCGCCGCACGATCTGCGTCAGCTGGGCCTCGTCGAGCCCATGGCTCATCTCGGTCCGCAGATAGCCGGGCGCGATGCCGTTCACGGTGATGCCTCGCGATCCCAGCTCACGAGCCAGCGCTCGCGTCATACCCTCCAGGGCTGCCTTGGTCGCGCTGTAGACCGCAAGTCCGCGGTAGCCCGACCGCCCGACAACCGACGAGATGTTGACGATGTTGCCGCCGCCGTGGGCGAGCATCCGCCGGCTGACCGCGCGCGTGATGTACAGCGTGCCCTTGATGTTCAGGTCGACGACGATGTCGATGTCCTCGTCCGAGGTCAGCCCGAGCACGCCGTCCCTCGCCACGCCCGCGTTGTTGATGAGCACGTCGATCCGTCCCCATCGATCGACGATCGCGCGCACGAACGTGTCGGCGTCGCTGCGTCGCGACAGATCGGCGGCCTGGAACAGGAACCGGTCGCCGACCTCGGCGTCGCCCGCCCACGCCTCGACCTCGGGAGTGCTGGACCGAGCGCACGTGGCCACGCGATCACCGGCCTCGAGGTAGGCGCGCACGATGCCGGCGCCGAGCCCCTTGCTGCCGCCGGTGACGATGACGGTGCGTGGCTCCTGGGTGATCTGCGTCATCCGGCACTGCCTCTGATCATCTTGTTTCCTGTCGTTGCGATCGTGTCGACGAAGCGGATGAGACGGGGCCGGGATGCCGACGGCAGGTCGGCGCAGGCCTCGCGGACGGTGATGCGCAGCGCGTCGGCGTCGGCACCGGGTTCGGGCACCAGCTCCACCGCGACGATCGCTCCGGTGAGTGCGTTCTTCTTGCCGAACACCCGGGTGAACGCGATGCCGGGCAGCGCGCTGATGCGCTCCTCGATCGGCAGCGGATCCACCTTCACGCCACCGACGTTGATGATCTCCGACGTCCGGCCGCGGAACATGATCCGATCGCCCACGATGTCGACGAGGTCACCGGTCGGCCGCCACGCGTCGGGGTCGATCGGCTCCTCGCCGTAGTAGCCGAGCATGCCGATCCGCGACCGCACCCAGAGCTCGCCATCGACGATCTTGAGCGACACGTCGGCGTCCGGCCGCTGCTGCAGCACCGACGCCGGAAGCCCGTTCTGGCCGTCGCGCACCGAGCGCAGGTTGCCCGATTCGTTCGCTCCGTAGATCTGCGAGATCCGCGCGTCCGGGAACGCGGCGGCCAAGTCTTGAAGGAGCCGGCTCTGCACCGCCTCGCCGCCGAGGGTGATCTGCCGCAGCGGGGGGACCTCCCCGCCGCCGTCTTTGAGTTCGGCGAGCACGAAGCGCCAGTAGGTCGGAGTCGCGCTGGCGTGGTCGACGCGGTGGGTACGCATGGCCGCGACGCCGACGGCGGGCAGCCGCGGCACCGGCGCGACGAGCGTGGCGCCGGCCCCCATCACGTGCAGTAGCAGTTGCAGGCCGCCGAACTGGTGCAGTCCGTAAGCGAGCAGCCACCGCTCGGTCGGCGCAGGGTGGACCGGGAGAAACGGCCGCAGGACGCGGGCCCAGTCCTGCCGCACCGCCCGCGGGAATCCCGTGGTCCCGGTGGTGAAGACAAGCAGCGGCCGCGGGCCGTCGGAGAGTTCGGACGGTGCGGCCGGCTCGCCGATGAGCTCGGCGACGGGAAGGACCTCGGCCGGACCGGTCAGGTCGGTGCGGTCGGAGATGAGCAGCACGTGGTCGAAGCGTTCGGCGAGTGCCGCGACCTCGGCCGCGGACTCGACGGGCGGGTAGACGCAGGTCTCGACCCCGATCGACGAAGCGGCCGCAAGCAGCGCGACGACGTTGATCGCGTCATGATCGACAATGCCGAAGCGAGTGATACCGCGAGCGCGGAGTTGCGCGGCGATGGCACCGGCGAGTTCGACGAGGTGCTCGTAGCTCACCGTGCGGTCGTTTGTCACGATTGCGGGTCGGTCGGCCTCGACCGTCGCCGCCCGGCGAAGTAACTCGATCAAATCGATCAGTGCCCCGGCCCGAACGCGCGCACGCCACCAGCCATCGTTGTCGCCTCCCGGTCTGCGTGTACCTGCCCCGCTGCTCCGCAGTGCGGAACCTTATCCCACAGGCGATCGCGCTCAATGTCGCGGCGACCGGCGTGGGATACGATTCCGCGCGTTCCGGAATGAGGGAGTCGTTCAGATGCCAGATACCGCTCGGGTCGAGCAGGTCATCCGTGAGTTCCTGCGCGGCGCGTCGAAGCCGGACGCGACCGGTCGGGAGGTGTCGTTGTACTCCGACGGCATCGGCCTCGACTCGATGGACACGGCCGAGTTGTCGGCTGTGCTCGAGGAGGAGTTGGGCACCGATCCGTTCAGCGAGGGCGAGATGCCGCAAACCCTCGGCGAGATCTACGACTTCTACCTGGCCGCCGGTGCGGCAAACGTCGCGGATATCAACTAGCCGCCGGCGCACCAAACAGCAGCAAGGCCAACAAAACGTGACAAAGGCCCGAACTGCCAGGGTCTTTGTGCTCTTTCGAATCGTCAGTGATCGGCTTCGTTGGTATGTTCACCGAGGCCTGTCGGGAAGCGGCGGGCCCTGACTATGCGACGGTGAGTGAGATGCGGCGACCCTTCGCTCGCCTGCTGGTGTTTGCTCTCATGCTCACGGCCGCCTTGGCGCTGCCGATGTCTGCATCAGCGCAGGACCTCGGCACCAAGATCGCTCCCGGTACGTGCGTCCAGCCGAAGCCGTACCCGCCGTCGCCCAACGCCACGATCCGATCGAGCAGCACCACGATGAAGGTTGCCGAGACGATCGAGGCGTCGGGCATCCACTACTGCCCCGACGAAGACGTCCGGCTCACCATTGGCGGCAAGTTCGTCGGCACCGCGCACACCGACGCCACCGGCGCCTTCGACCCGCCGGTCGTCGTGCCCGGTCCGGCCGGCAGCAAGCAGCTTTGCGGCGTGGGCGCGTCCGGTCTGAGCACCGACCGGGACTGCCTGACGCTCGTCGCTCGCGCGGCTGGATCCAGTGGGTTGGCCGGCGCCGGAGGCAACTCCGGCGGTGGCACGGCCTTCACCGGCGTCGAGGTGGCGTTGCTCTGTGCCGTGGCGCTACTGCTGATCGCGGGCGGCGTGGCCTTCGCTACGGCCGGGCGCGGGAACAAGACCGTCCCGCAGCCCTGACGCGCTTCGCTTGTTTCCGAGGCGCACCTAGTAGCCTCGTCCGAATGAGGCGGTGGCGTCGGCGAATCCGGCGCCTGATCCGGCGGGTGAGGTACCACCGCCGCACCCCGCGGATCAAGAAGATCTTGCTGTACGGCGGCACCGCTTTGGTCGGTCTGAGCTTCATCTGGCTGGTCGTCACGGGACTCGTCGCCCGATCCCAACTCGCCGAACTCAACAGCCGGCTCGCGCGGGTCAAGACCCTCGTGGCGTCCGGTCAGATCGACGATGCCCGCAAGCTCGCCGCCGATGTTCCGCTCATGTCGCAGCGGGCCCACCACCTGACCACCGGGCCGGTGTGGTGGGTCGCGGCGCACGTGCCGTACTTCGGCGAGCCGCTGGACGTCACCCGTGGCACCGCGCTGGCGACCGAACAGGTCGGCACCCACGCGGTGCCGCAGTTGCTCGACGTCGCGCGCTTGATCAACCCGGCCAGCCTGCGGGCGGGCGGCAACACGGTGCGGGTCGCCCCGCTCGTCGATGCGCTGCCGCAACTGACCGAAGCAGCACGAGCGCTCGACGAGTCGACGATGCAGCTGTCGCAGCTGCCGACGGACACCTGGCTCGGCGTGGTCAACTCCAAGCGGGCGCAGTTCAGTGTGGAACTTCAGTCGATCCGCGGTTATGTCGACGCCGCGGCCCGGGCGGCGAAAGTGTTGCCCGCGATGCTCGGCCAGAACGGGGAGACGAAGCGATATTTCATCGGCCTGCAGAACGAAGCGGAGCTACGCGGCACCGGCGGCCTGCCCGGCG
>JAOPVG010000560.1 GCA_025966255.1 Jatrophihabitans sp. | reverse complement strand
GGCTCGGCGAAGGACGTCATCCGCCTCGACGCGCACTCGCTGTTTCTCTCTGCCCCACACCAGGTGGTCGTCCGATGACGGCCCTCGTTCCGCGCGTGACCGCGCTGCCCGCACAGGCGCGCCGAACCCAACGCAGTCCGCAGTGGCTGCTCAACCAGCTGCCCGTGGGCATGCTCGACGACGAGTTCTTCGTCCGCTTCGTGTCGATCTTCCAGGAGATCGGCACGTCGTTGCTCGCGAACGCGGACAACATCGACTACCTGGCCGACGCCTCAGTGGCTCCGGACGCGATGGTGCGATGGCTGGGGTCCTGGATCGGGACCGAAGCGATCGACCCCTCCCTGGCCGACACCCTGCAACGGCGCATCGTCGCCGGCGCCGCGGCCACGCTGGCCTGGCGCGGGACGGCGTCCGGTCTCACCCGCTTCCTCGAACTGATCAGTGGTGGTCCGGCCGAGGTCAGCGACGGAGGCGGCGTCTGGCGCGACGGCGAGGCGCCGGCCGACACGGCCTGGGTGCGGATGCGCGTGGAATCCACCGGCTGGATGCCCGAGAGGGACTTCGTCGACCTCGTCCGGGACGAGGTGCCGGCGCATGTGTACGCCGAGCTGTATGTGGGCGAGCGCCGCGTGTGGCCCGCCGAGAATGGGGAGTACCCGCGATGACGAGTGAGCTGGTGCCCGCCGACATGCAGACGACGGGTTCGATCGAGCGGGTCACCGATCCGGCTCCGCCGAACCACGTCGTGCCACCGGCACCCCCACCCGCGGTGGTCGAGGTGATCTCGCCGGCCGCAACCGAGGTCTTGACCTGCCCGGAGTGCGGAACGACCGCCGCTGTCACCGTCAACCGCCGCGACGCCGCCGATTTCTGCCGCAAGTGCGACTACCCGTTGTTCTGGACGCCCTCGCGGGTCCACTACGACAGCGTGTCCCGGTCTGCGGACGAGACGCTGCGCCGCCTGCCCGGCACGGTGGGACGAGCCACCGTCGCCTCGCTGCCGTGCCCGCACTGTGCCGAGCCGAACGCGTTGACGGCCGAGATCTGCGTGCGCTGCGGCCTGTCGATGCTCCCGACGGTGGCGCCGCCGCCGCCCCCGGAACCGGTGTACGCCCCGCCGCCACAGCCCGAGGTCTATGTCGAGCCCGAGCGCGGCATCCCTTGGTGGGTTTGGGCGCTCCTCGCGACCGGCGTCGCGGCGCTCGCCACGGTGGTCATCCTGCTCCTGACGCACACGATCTAGTCGCCGCCTGAACCTTGGGCGCGACGAACGCGCCGAGCCCGGTCACGGGCCCAGTGACACGCTGACCGTTGCCGGGTTCGCCGTGGTCACGTCGAAGTTTGCGGTGCCGGTCAACGGAGTGGCCGCCGGCGGGGTACCGACTTGCCCGGTTGCCGTGACGTTCACCGTCCAACCCGCGCCGAACGGGATCGTCGAGAAGGCGACCGTGTCGCCGACCTGACCGGACTTGTTGCCTGGGGCGGTGATGCCGCTGCCGCTCGGCGGGACCAGGGTCACCGTTGCGTTGCCGGTGAAGGCCGTGCCGGTGAACGTGATCTTGACCGTGGCGCCGGTCTCGTTCAGGTCGAGCGGACGGGCGGGGTTGGTAGAGGTGTAGGTCTGCGCGGTGGGCGACCAGTTGGCTGCGGTCGTGGTGGCCGACGCGGTGTAGGTCGTGCCCGTCGCACCCCAGAAGGTCGCAGCGCGGGGGGTGGGCGCGGCGGCAGTCGCGGTGAACGAGCTGTCCTTGAACACCGTGTCGCCCGCCGGGTTGCGGACCGTCAAGTCCACCGTCGGAAGCGTCACGCCGGGGTCGTTCGCCAGCGGGTGAGCCACCACGCTCAAGCCCGCCAGGAACTCGTCCAGCGTGTAGGCCTCGGTGACATCCGCGCCGCTGGGCCCGCCGCTGACCGTCACCGGTGATCCGGGCGGCGATGTGCAGGTCACCGGGGCGATGTTCGTGCCAGTGCTGCAGCCCAGCGAGTCGCTGCCGGACTTGGCGACGAGCGAGCCGAGGTGACTGTCCGGCAGCGTGATCGACGTGAGCCAGTCACCGGAGGGCACCGTGTTGAACGCCCAGGTGTACTTGGTCCCGCCACCGGTGATCGGGGACGACGTGACCGGCTGCGCCGCGATCGTGAACGTCGGATCGTCCGGCGAGACGAGCCGGACGTTGGTCGCGCCACTCACGTTGTCGGCGGTGACGGTCGTGGAGACGCTCAGCGTCACGTTGTGGGTGGTCCGGACCAACTGCGTCGTCGGGAAGGACGTCGCTTGCCCGCTGATGACGTTGACGAAGGACGTGCTCACAACACTCTCGTAGCCGTCCTTGGCCGGGTGGCCGGCGGAGCCGACGTTGTAGCGCGCGACGTAGGTGCCGTTCTTCACGGTGGTGAAGCTGAACGCGCCCGCCACCCCAGCCGGGTTAGGCGCGGTGGACGTCACCAGATTGTTGCCGTCCGTGCCCTTGTCGACCACGAAGGTCGCCGGCGTCGTCGCCGGGTCGAGGTGGCCGAGCTCCACCGGGACGTCATTGAGGGCGCCCACGGTCGCGGTCTTCGTCTTCGCCGGGCCGG
>JAOPVG010000553.1 GCA_025966255.1 Jatrophihabitans sp. | reverse complement strand
CACCTCAGCCAGCAGGTCGAATGAGCCGGCGGTGACGACGATGTAGTCGACCTCGTCGATCTTGGCCAGCTGATCGGCGATCTCCTCGACGTTTCCGGTGGCCCGGATCGCGATCATGGCTTGACGGGCGAACCCGATCTGCATCGGGTCGGTGACGGCGACGATCTGCATGACTCCGGTGTCGAGCAGCTTCTGCACCCGCTGCCGCACGGCCGCCTCGGACAGGCCCACTGCCTTGCCGATGCTGGCGTACGGACGGCGGCCGTCCTCCTGTAACTGCTCGATGATCGCCCGCGACGTGTCGTCGACGTGATCGTGCGGGACGAGACGGGTCATGGGGTAAAGATTTACCCGGCCGAAACACTTCCCGCAAGCGAATCCGCAGCGAAACGCCAGCGATTCGACGGATTCCCTTGTTCACCGGCCGACTACCGTGTGAGGATCAGATCCTCGTCGGCCGGTTGGGGGAGATACATGGATGTGGTGAAAACTCCGCAGCAAGCCGCGGTGACCGTCGAGCCGCCACCCGGTGAGCCGGTTCCCGCGATCGAACTCGTCAAGATCGCCAAGACCTTCTCGTCCCGCCGCGGCATCGTGACCGCCGTCGACGCCATCGATCTGGTGATCGGCGAGGGCGAGTTCTTCTCCCTGCTCGGCCCATCCGGTTGCGGCAAGACCACGACGCTGCGCATGATCGGCGGCTTCGAGGAACCCACCGAGGGACAGATCCTGCTGTACGGCGACGATGTCGTGGGAGTGCCGCCCAACCATCGCGACGTCAACATGGTGTTCCAGTCCTACGCGCTCTTCCCGCACATGTCGGTTTTCGAGAACGTCGCGTTCGGGCTGCGCCGCAAGGCCGTGTCGAAGGCCGAGACGAAGGCCCGGGTCGGCGACATGCTCGATCTCGTCCAGCTCGACGGCAAGTCCGACCGTCGCCCGCGCGAGCTGTCCGGTGGGCAGCAACAGCGCGTCGCGTTGGCCCGTGCGCTGGTCAACCGCCCGCGTGCCCTGCTGCTCGACGAGCCACTGGCAGCGCTCGATCTCAAACTGCGCCAGGCCATGCAGCTCGAGCTCAAGCGCATCCAGCGCGAAGTCGGCATCACCTTCGTCTTCGTCACTCATGACCAGAACGAGGCGCTCACTATGTCCGACCGGCTGGTCGTCATGAACGCCGGCCGGATCGAGCAGCTCGGCAGCCCGCGCGAGGTGTACGAGCACCCGCGGACCCGTTTCGTGGCGGGGTTCATCGGCACGTCCAACCTGATCACGGGCCGCGTGCGGGCGATGGACGGTAGTACCGCGCTGTTGGAGGCCGCCGCCGACGAGTGCCTCGTCGTGCCGGAGGCAGCCTCAGCCGGCGCAGGCGTCGGACGAGATCTCGACGTGACCGTCCGGCCAGAGAAGATCGTGATCTCCGAGGACCGGCCCGGCTCCGGCCGTTGCGCCATCCGAGGCCGTGTCGCCGAGGTCGTGTACCTCGGCACCTCGACTCAATATGCCGTCGCGACCGCCGGCGGCACGGAGCTTTCGGTGTTCGTCCAGAACGCGTCCGACGCCGACGACATCGCCGGCCGCGGCGCCGACGTGTGGCTCTCGTGGCGCCCGGACCACTCCCTTGCCCTGGTCACCACTCAGCCGGCACCAGCCGAGTCCCGATCCGATCTCAGCGGAGGAAACCAGTGACGGAATCGTCGAACTCGAACCAGCTGCCCCCCGACGTCCTGCGCGGTCTGCTCTCGCCTCGCGTCAGTCGGCGCAGCGTGCTGCAGGCCGGGGGTGCCTCAGCGCTGGGCGTCCTCCTGGCCGCATGCGGCGTATCCGGAGCGAAAAAGGGACCAACCGGCACCGCGGCCGTGGACGCGGCCAAGGCCTACTGGGAGAAGCAGAAGAAGACCGGGTCGTTCAACTTCGCCAACTGGCCGCTCTATATCGACGTCAGCGATAAGAACAAGAACGATCACCCCTCGATCGACCTGTTCACCAAGCGCACCGGCATCAAGGTAGCCAAGTACAGCGAGGTCATCCAGGACACCGGCTCCTACTTCGGCAAGATCCAGCCCGAACTCGCGGCCGGGCAGGGCACCGGGTACGACCTGATGGTGATGACCAATGGCGTCTACCTCGACAAGCTCATCGAGCTCAACTACCTGATCCCGCTCGACCAGTCGCGCATGACGAACTTCAACGCCAACGCCAGCCCGGTGGTGAAGAACCCGAGCTATGACCGCGGCAACAAGTACACGATGGCCTGGCAGTCGGGCATCACCGGCATCGGCTACGACCCCAAGCGGGTCGGCAAGAAGATCACCAGCTGGACCGACCTCGCCGATCCGGCGCTCCGGGGCAAGATCGGCATGTTCGGCGACACCCAGGACCTCCCCAACGGCGCGATCTGCGCGATCGGCGTGAATCCGGAGACCTCCACCGAGGCCGACTGGCGCAAGGCCGCCCAGTGGTTGAAGAAGCAGCAGCCCCTGGTGCGCAAGTACTACGAGCAGGACTACATCGATCCGCTGTCGAAGGGCGACATCTGGGCGTCGATGGCGTGGTCGGGTGACATCTTCCAGGCCAACGCCTCCGGCGCCAATCTCGAGTTCGTCGTGCCGGACGAGGGCGCGCCGATCTGGACAGACAACATGTGCATCCCGAACCACGCCCAGCACCCGCTCGACGCGATGATCTACATGGACTTCGTGTACCAGCCCGAGATCGCGGCCATGCTCGCCGAGTCCATCAACTACATCACGCCGGTGCCGGGAGCCGCGGCGGTGATCAAGAAGGACGCCGCGGCGGCCACGGGCGCGGACAAGACTGCGCTCGAGCAGTTGGCCACGAGCCCGCTGATCTTCCCCACGGCGAGCGACTCGACGAAGCTGCACCGCTACCGAGTTCTGACCAGCGCCGAGGAGAAGGTCTGGAACTCACTGTTCGAACCCATCTACCAGTCGTGAGCCGCAGTCGTCTGGGAGCCCGCCTGACGCCGTACCTATTGGTTCTGCCGGGTTGGCTCTGGCTGGTCGTGTTCTTCGTGGTGCCGACGTTCGTGATGCTGTCGGTCTCAACCCAGACCGGCGACATCGTGTCCGGGTTCCAGCAGACCTTCCACTGGCGTACCTACGTCGACGGCTGGAACCAGTACCACACCCAGTTCATCCGCTCGATCGTGTACGGCCTGATCACGACGCTGCTCTGCCTGGTGATCGCCTATCCGGTGGCCTACTGGATCGCCTTCCGCGGCGGAGCGCACAAGTCCTCGCTGCTGTTCCTGATCCTGCTCCCGTTCTTCGTCTCGTTCGTCATCCGGACGCAGTCCTGGAACTTCATCCTCTCCGACAACGGCATGCTGCTCTCGGCGTTGAAGAACTGGGGTCTGGTCTCGCAAGACTTCCACATCCTGGCCACCGCGCCGGCGGTCATCGGCGGCCTCACCTACAACTTCCTGCCGTTCATGGTCCTGCCGATCTACGTCGGGCTCGAACGGCTCGATCCGGCGCTGCTGGAGGCTGCGGCCGACCTCTACGGTTCGAAGACGGCCACTTTCCGCAAGGTGGTGCTGCCACTGTCGATGCCGGGCGTGTTCGCCGGCGTCCTGCTCACGTTCGTTCCGGCCGCCGCCGACTATGTGAACGCGGCCATCCTCGGGGGCGCCCGCACCACCATGATCGGCAACGTCATCCAGACCGAGTACTTCACCAATCTCGACTACCCGAAGGCGTCCGCGCTGTCGTTCATCCTGATGGCGGCGCTGTTGCTCGGCGTCTTCGCCTACGCACGGGTCCTCGGCACCGAGGACGTCCTCGACGTGGCGGCGCGCTGATGAGCACCCTGATCTCTCCGCAGGCCGGCCGGCAGACGACAAGCCGACCGGATCGCGCAGGCCGGCGACCCCGCCGCCGGTGGCTCCTCCCGCTGTGGTCCTGGCTGGTGATCGCCTGGTTGGCGTCACCGATCATCGTCATGATCGTGTTCGGCTTCAACGACACGACCGGCAAGTTCAACATCCGATGGCAGGGCTTCACGCTGCGCTGGTACCGCGACCTGTTCACCATCCCCGACCTCACCCAGGCGCTCGAGAACTCCCTCACCATCGCCGTCATCGTGACCGTCCTGGCCACGATCATGGGCACTCTGCTGGGCGTCGCGCTCGGTCGCTACCGCTTCCGCGGGTCCGGCTCGATCAACCTGCTGATGTTCGCCAACATCGCGGCTCCGGAGGTGGTGCTGGGGGCGGCGCTGCTCAGCTTGTTCCTCACCGTCGGCGTACCACGCGGTTACTGGACGATCGTCATAGCCCAGGTAATGTTCAGCATCGCCTACGTCGCGGTCACCGTGCGGGCCCGGATGGCCGGTCTCGATCCGTCGCTCGAAGAGGCCGCGCGCGATCTCGGTGCCGGGCCCTACGCCACGTTCTTCCGGGTCACGCTGCCGTCGATCATGCCGGGTGTGCTGGCCGGCGCATTGCTGACGTGCGCGCTGTCGATCGACGACTTCATCATCACGAGCTTCAATGCCGGCAACACCGTCACCTTCCCGCTCTGGGTGTACGGCGCGTCCCGAACCGGCGTGCCACCTCAAGTGAACGTCATGGGAACGCTGATCTTCATGCTCGGTGTGCTGCTCGCTCTGGTGGGTGTCGTCTACAACCGCCGCAAGGTCTGATCGCCGGTGATCGCCGCGTCGCTCGGAGACTCCGTCGCGAGCTCGTTCTTGCTCGACTCACCGAATCGTCCCGACCCGTTGCCGCCTCTCGGCGGGGACGTCCGGACTGATCTCGCCGTGGTCGGCGGGGGCTACACCGGCCTCTGGACCGCCCTGCTGGCCAAGGAGGGCGACCCGGCCCGCGAGGTGGTGCTGCTCGAGGCCCGGACGGTGGGCTGGGCCGCGTCCGGCCGCAACGGCGGCTTCTGCGCGGCCAGCCTCACCCACGGCCTCGAAAATGGCCTCAGCCGGTGTCCTGACGAGTTGCCCGTGCTCGACCGGCTGGGCGCTGAGAACCTCGATGCCATCGAGAAGACCATCGGTGAGCACGGCATCGACTGCGGTTTCGAACGCACCGGTGAGCTGGAGGTAGCGACCGAGCCGCATCAGGTGCCGTGGATCGCCGACAGCGTCGAGCAGGCCCGCTCCTTCGGTCATGACGCGGTGTTGCTCGACCGGGACGCCGTACGGGCCGAGGTCGACTCGCCCACCTACCTCGCCGGTGCGTGGCATCGCGACCGGGCGGCGATGGTCGACCCGGCGCGGCTGGCGTGGGGTCTGCGCGCTGCCTGCCTGCAGGTAGGGGTCCGAATCGCCGAGAACACTGCGGTCACCGGACTGGATCGCGACGGGTCGGGGCTGCAGCTGCGGACTCCGCACGGGATCGTGCGCGCCCATCGGGCCGCGCTCGCCACCAATGCGTTTCCCGGGCTGCTGCGTCGGATGCGGCCGTTCACCGTCCCGGTGTATGACTACGTGCTGGTCACTGAGCCGTTACCGGCGGAGCAGCTCGCCGCTATCGGCTGGCGCAACCGGCAGGGGATCGGCGACGTGGCCAACCAGTTCCACTACTACCGCCTTACCGCGGACAACCGGATCCTGTGGGGCGGCTACGACGCCATCTACCACTGGCGGAACGGGCTGCGCGACGAACTCGACCAGCGGCCTGCGACGTTCGCGACACTGGCCGAGCACTTCTTCCGGACGTTCCCGCAGCTCGAAGGACTGCGCTTCACCCATCGCTGGGGCGGCGCGATCGACACCTCGACGCGGTTCTTCGCGTTCCAGCGGGCCGCCCTGGGCGGGCGCGTGGCGTACAGCGTCGGCTACACCGGCCTCGGCGTCGGGGCGTCCCGGTTCGGTGCGCGGGTGATGCTCGACCTGCTGGACGGCCGCAATTCCGAGGCGCTGCGACTGCGTGCGGTGCGCGCGCGGCCGTGGCCGTTCCCGCCGGAGCCGGCGCGGTGGGCCGGCATCGAATTGACCCGCCGCGCACTCGCCCGGGCCGACGCGCGCGCCGGGCGCCGTGGTCCGTGGCTGCGGCTGCTCGACCGGCTGGGAATGGGCTTCGACTCATGAGGCTGCTGACCTGCCTTCGACGCCACACCGTTCCTGGACCTGCTCGCCGGCGAGTACGGCTCGCCCTGGGGCCAACTGGAGCTCGACGCCTGAGGAACCGCCTACGGACTGGTCACCTCGGCGGCCGGAGCGGCCAACCGACGGTAACGTAGCCGTAGGTTCCCGCTCGCGACGAAAGGTGCAACCGTGACCGTGCTCGAATCTGCCGATACCTATGCGGGCGCCGAAGCGCGCCTGTTGCACGAGCTTGAGCCAGTGGTCGCCGCGAACCTCGACCGGCATCTCAACGTGGCGAAGTCCTGGCATCCGCACGACTACGTCCCGTGGAGCCGG
>JAOPVG010000548.1 GCA_025966255.1 Jatrophihabitans sp. | reverse complement strand
AGCGAACCGGCCTGGAACGCCAACTGCTGCAGGTAGATGCCGGACAGCCCGACCACGATCACCCCGTAGGTCTCACCGGTGGTGAGGACCGCGACGAGACCGTGCGGGATCGTGGCGACCAGGGCCTTCGTCAGCACTGCGTTGGCTCCGGCGAGCAGACCGGTGGCGATGGCGAGCAGGGCGGCCCGGACCGGACCGGTCCGCGCGTTGGCGAGCACCACACAGGCCGAAACGACCGGCAGGCCGACCAGGGTGACGACCAGCCACGCCGCAGGCGAGGCACGATTGGCGCCTTCATTCGGATTGCCGAGCGACACGAAGGTGCCGAGCGAGACGACGAGGACGAGCCCCCAAACCCAGCTCTCCCGGGTCAGCCTGCGGCGGTTGAGGTAGGCACCGAGCGGAAGCGCGAAGAGCAGCGACGTGACGATGATCGGCGCCACGACGAGCAGCGGCCCGTAGGCCAGCGCCACTCCCTGCAGCGCGAAACCGCCGCCATTGCCGATCGTGCCCGCCCACCAGAGCGGGTTGTGCAGCAACTGGCCCACGAACTGCGCGCTGCGGGCATCGTCGTCCGACGACTGGGCCGCCGCCCGCTGCTGGGCGACCGTCGCGACGGCAAACGCGAGAGAGCTCGCCAGGGCGAGCACGACGCATACGATCAGCCGTCCGTCCAACACGCCGAGCAGTATCTACGACCCGCCGAACGACCTGATTCGGACTCGCGCGGCACCAGGGCATCCTCACTGGCTAGGTTGTTCACGGCTCGACCCGCGCTATCACGCCGGAGGATGAGGTGGCGCAGATGAGGACGATGGCCGCCAAGAGCGCCAGCCGCATGCGGCGCTGGATGCTCGGGGTGCTGCTCCGCCTGCCCGGCGGGGGATCCGACCCGGCGTCGCTGCTGGCGCGCTTCCCGGACGAAGCGCTCATGCCGCTGCGCCGGACGGGCCTCGACCCGGTACCGGCCCTGGGCGCGATGCGCGACAAGGATCCAGTGAGCCGGCTGAAGATGCCGCTCGGCCTCCGCGGGTGGCTGGTCACTGGCTACGGCGAGTCCCGCGCCGTCCTCGCGGCCGATCACGACACGTTCAGCAACGACTTCGGCAACATGATCGGCAAGGTCGGAATCGCGGCCGAGCAGGATCCAGGCGGCCTCGGCTTCGCCGACCCGCCCGCCCACACGCGCCTACGACACATGCTCACCGCGCATTTCACCACTCGCGCGCTCGCGACGTGGGCCCCCCGCGTCGAGCAGATCGTCGACGAAGCGCTCGACGAGATGGCCCGGCTCGGTGCCGAGGGCGCACCGGTGGACCTGCAGAAGCACTTCGCGGTGCCGATCCCGTCGCGCTTGATCATGGAACTGCTCGGTATCGAGGTGGACGATCACACCGAGTTCCTCCGGCTCTCGACCGAGCGCTTCGATTTCGCCGGCGGCGCGACGACCTCGCTGAACGTCATCCAGGAGTCCATCGACTACCTCGAGGCGATCGTTGCGCGGCAGCGCATCGAGCCCGGGCCGGGTCTGATCGGGTCGATCCTCAGCGAGTACGGCGACCACGTCAGCGACATCGAGCTCGCGGGCCTCGCCGACGGCGTCCTCGTCGGAGGGCTGGAGACGACGGTCAGCATGCTTGCCCTGGGCGCGGTCTGCCTGCTGCAGGACCGGGCGGCCTTCGACGCACTGCTCGAGGCGGACGCCGTCGGCGTCGACCGGCTCGTGGAGGAGATGCTGCGCTACCTGACCGTGGTCCAGGTGGGGTTCCCGCGCTTCGCCGTCCGGGATGTCACCCTCGGCGGACACGAGATCTTCGCCGGCGACGTGGTGGTGTGCTCACTGAGCGCTGCCAATCGCGACCCCCGCCACGACACGAATCTCGATCGCGTCGACCACACCCGAACCCCGCCTGGACACCTCGCTTTCGGCCACGGGATCCACCGCTGCGTCGGGGCCGAGCTGGGCCGGATGGAGCTGCGGCTGGCCTACCCGGCGCTGGTGCGGCGGTTCCCGCAGTTGCGCCTGGCGGTGGCGCCGGCGGAGCTCACCTACCGCGAGACGTCGGTCGTGTACGGCCTCACGGGACTGCCCGTGCTGCTCTGACGGGCCGGCTAGGCGCCCGGGCCGACGATGTTCGGCGCCTGCTCGACGCGGCGAAAGATGTACAGCGCCGTATGCTTGCCATGAAACGCGAACCACGGATAGCCCTCGTGACCGATCGACCCGGTCTGGGCGTGGGCCAGCGCGACGTGCTCGAGCCGCCAGCCCTGTTCCTCGATCCGGTCGATGATGTTCACGTCGGACTCGATCTGCTTCGTCCGGGTCGCCGGCCCGCGCGTCGGATGCACAAAGCCTTCGTCCCGGCTGACCACGAGATCGATCTGGAACGTCCGCTCGCCCCGCATCCACGCCTCGTAGGCGAGCCGTTCCGGGGACACCGGCCGTTTCTCGGTGGCATCCGCCATCCCCCACTGCGCGTCCTGCCGGGCGGCGTCGTTCGCCGCCCGTTGAGTGGCGTCGTCTGTCATGCGCTGAGACTAGGGCCGCAGCCCATCCCCGTCTGGGTAGAGGTCGGGTTCTACCCGTGGGTTGATGTGCCGGGGGTGGATCAATCGCAGGATCGTCGGTATGGCAAACACCGACACCGAGGCCGTGGTCACCGTCCGCGGCCTGCACAAGCGCTATGGCGACCGCACGGTCGTGAATGGTCTCGACCTGGATGTGCACGCGGGGGAGGTCCTCGGCTTGATCGGCGCGAACGGCGCCGGCAAGACGACCACCGTCGAGTGCATCCAAGGTTTGCGCCGGCCCGATTCCGGAGTGCTGCGGGTGCTGGGCTGCGACCCGGTGCGTGACGCCGAGCGCTTGCGCCCGATGCTGGGCAGCCAACTCCAGGACTCCGCCCTGCCCGACCGGCTGCGCGTCGGCGAGGCGATCGAGCTGTTCGCCACCGACCGGGCGCACAACGGCGATGACCTGCTCGCCCAGTTCGGGCTGATCGAACGGCGCAAGGCGGCCTTCGCGTCCATGAGCGGCGGCGAGCGGCAACGGCTGTTCCTCGTACTCGCGCTGCTCAACCGGCCCCGCCTCGTCATCCTCGACGAGCTCACCCAAGGCCTCGACCCCGCCGCCCGGCGCGACGTCTGGGCCGCCGTCGCCCAACTGCGCGACGCCGGCACCACAGTGTTGCTGGTGACCCACGAGCTGGACGAGGCCGAGGTGCTGTGCGGACGCGTCGTCGCGATGCGCAGCGGCCGCGTTCTCGATCAGGGGCCGCCGGCCGATCTGATCTCGCGGCATGCACCCTGGGCCATGATCCGCTTCGCGTGGTCGCGGCCCGGTGTCGACGATCTGCTCGCCGACCTCCGCCCGCTGCCAGGAGTGCAAGTCGTCGCGACGACGCCCGGACGCGTGGAGGTCCGCGGTACGCGGCAGTCGATCGCCTACGTCGGAGCCGAATTGGTCAAGCGTGGCGCGGTCCCCGACGACTTGAGCGTCGAGCTGCCCGACCTCGAGTCGGCCCTGCTGCACCTGCTCGACGAACCGGACACGCCCGTCGAGTTCGGCCGATCCCGGAACATCGCCAAGACCGGCCCGACCGATCACGCACTGGCAGGAGCGAACCGATGAGCGCCCTCTCCACTTCCACCGCCACGCGGCTCATCCGGACCGAATTCCGCCTCACCTTCCGCGACCCGCTCGTCCTCACCTTCGTCCTCGTCTTCCCGATCGTCACGATGTTGATCATCGGCGGCTCGTTCGGTACGACCCCGGATCCGTCCTTCGAGGGCGTCAACCCCTCGCACTGGTACGTCGCCTCGTACCTCACCGTTGTAGTGGCCGCGACCGGGCTGGTGATGATGCCGGTCCATCTCGCCTCCTACCGCGAACGCGGCGTACTGCGCCGGTTCGCCGTGGCCGGCTTCCCGCGCTGGTCCTTCGCGATCGCCCAACTCGTCATCGGCATCGTGACGATCGTCGTGGCCGGCGTGCTGCTGCTGTTGGTCGCGGCGCCGGTGTACGGCATCCCGGCCGTGCACGACGTGTGGCGCGTCGTTGCCGGACTCACGCTCGGTGCGATCGGCTTCGTCAGCATCGGCGTCCTGCTCGGGACGCTGCTCCCTTCGGCCCGGGCGGCCCAGGCGGTCGGGCTGCTGCTGTTCTTCCCGTCCTTCCTGCTCGGCGCAGGCGGCCCACCGCCGCAGGTCATGGGCTCGGCCCTGCGGGCGGTCAGCGACTTCCTGCCGCTGACCTGGGTCACGACGTCAATTCGCCAGCCGTGGCTCGGCATCGGCACGCCCACCGGCACGCTGGTGGAGGTCGCCGCGCTGGCCGTCGTCGCCACCGTCGTTGCGGTCCGCCGCAGCGCACTCTGAGCGACGTAGGCTCCCGCACGGTGCCCGATCTACGCAGAACGCCGGAGCCGCTCCCCCGCGCTGGCGGGTGGGCGGTCTTCGGCGTGCTCATCGTATTCGTCGCCGCCGGGACGGCGCGGCGGCTCCCGGAGCAACCGCTGCTCGCCACGGCCGCGCTCGTCGTGGCCGTCGGGGTCGGCGCGGTGGCGATCTTCGGTCGGGCGGCGTTCATCCTCCCGGCGGCCGCGATCTCGAGCGCCGCGATCGCTGTGCTCGCGAACGGCGTCGCATCGAACGTCGCCTGGTTCGGCATTGCCGTGCTCGCGGCCTGGTGTGCGCTGTCGGCCCCGCTCGCGGTCACCGCCACCTACTGGTTCGCGGCGATCGTGCTGCTCACCACCGAGTACCTGGTCACGAGTCGTGATCCGGGGTGGGCGGCCTGGATCGGCGGCACCACGTTCAGCGTGGTCGGCTGCCTGTTCGGACGTCGCCAACGCGAACTCGTCGTACAACTGCGCGAGGCGCAGGCCGGACTGACGCTGCGGGCCCAGGCCGAGGAACGCAATCGCATTGCCCGCGAACTGCACGACGTAATCGCGCACAGCCTGACCATCTCGCTGCTGCACGTGAGTTCCGCCCGGCTCGCCCTGGCCGACGACCCGGCCGACGCCGAGCGCGCGCTGGCCGAGGCCGAACGCTTGGGCCGCGCCAGCCTCGACGAAGTGCGCCACGCGGTCGGACTGCTGCATCGCCACGGCTCGCTCGATCCCACCGCACCTCTGCCCGGCAGCACCGACGTCCCGTCGCTTCTCGAAGGGTTCCGCGCCGCCGGAGCGGACGTGCGCGCGACCGTCGACGGCGACCTCGACGCCCTGCCCGCCACGGTCGGGCTGGCCGCGTACCGCATCCTCCAGGAAGCGCTGACCAACGCGGCCAGGCACGCACCGGCGCAGCGGGCCACCGTCCACATCACCGTCACCGCTGACGCCGTGCTGCTGGATGTCGATAGTGCCGGTGCGCCCGGGCGCGGGAACGGACTGGGACTGGTCGGCATGCGCGAGCGCGCCGAGTCGCTGGGCGGCACGTTCGAAGCCGGCCCCGGTGGCAGCGGATGGCGGGTGCACGCCGAGTTGCCGCTGACCACCAAGGCGGTGCGATGAGCGAGCGTCAGCGAGTGAATCGGCGGCCCAGGGTCGCGAAGCTACTCCCCGGGCGCAGCGCGGGCGCCCGATGAGCGAACTGACCCGGGTCCTGATCGTCGACGACCAGGAACTGGTGCGGGCCGGCTTGCGCGGCATCCTGCGTGAGCGCTACGGCTTCGATGTCGTCGGCGAGTGCGGCGACGGTTCGACCGTGCCCGCCGCTGTCGCGACGCTGCGTCCGGACATCGTGCTCATGGACGTGCGCATGCCCGGCGT
>JAOPVG010000514.1 GCA_025966255.1 Jatrophihabitans sp. | reverse complement strand
CCAGGCTGGCGAGGGACGGGATCTCCGGGATCGCGCTGTTGAGCACCTTGTGGCCGGCCTGCAGCACGAGCTTGACCCCGATGAAGGCGAGGATGAGCGCGAGGCCCCTCGACAGGTAGTGGAACTTGTCCAGCAGCCCGGCGAGCAGGAAGTAGAGCGCCCGCAGGCCGAGGATTGCGAAGGCGTTACTGGAGTAGACGATGAATGCGTCGTCGCTGACGGCCAGGACCGCGGGCACGCTGTCGACGGCAAAGACCAGGTCCGCGGCCTCGATCGCAACCACCACGGCAAGCAGCGGGGTGGCGACGCGCTTGCCGGCCTCCTTCACGAAGAACTTGGTGCCGGCGTACTCGTCCCGCACCGGGATCACCCTGCGCAGCAGGCGAATCGCGACACTGCTACCCGGGTCGTAGGTCTCGTCGTCGTCCTTCAGCAGCTTGTAGGCGCTGTAGAGCAAGACGGCCGCGAACACGAACAGCACGGCGGTGAACTGGCTGACGATGGCCACGCCGGCGGCCAGGAAGAGGCCGCGGAATACGAGCGCACCGATGACCCCGAAGAACAGCACCCGGTGCTGATACTCCCGCGGCACCTTGAAGTAGCCGAAGATCAGCGCGAAGACGAACAGGTTGTCGACGGACAGGCTCTTCTCCAGCAGCCACGCGGTGGTGAAGTCGACGCCCGCGCCGCGGCCCAGCGTCAGCCCGAGCACGAGCGCGAAGCCGAGCGAGATGCCGACCCAGATGGCGCTCCACCGCGCGGCCTCCTTGAAGCCGATGACGGAGGCACCGCGGTGGGCGAGCAGGTCGACAGCCAGCATGATCACGACCACCGCGGCGAAGGCGGCCCAGGCCCAGAGCGGGACGTTCATCGGATCTCCCTCGAACTCCAACCGGGTTGTCCGCCCCTCGGTACGCCGGGGCGTCGCGACGGGCGGACAACTTGACTACGCTCAAGTCTGGTTGGGAGTCTTGCGGAAGGCGGAGTCCGTTGACAGACGGAATTCGCCACGTTCGTTGCCGGATTCCGGCAACTTGCCGCTCAGGCGGAAGAGCCCGCTGTGGGCCAGTCCAGCAGCCGGGCACCGAGGACGGCCACGTGCAGCGCGAACCGGTCGTCGGGACGGTTCGGATCGAGGCCGGTGAGGTCGCGGACCCGGTTCAGCCGATACGTCACGGCGCGCACCGAGAGGTGCAGGTCGCGGGCGCTCGCCGCCGCATTGCCACCGGCGCCGAAGTAGCGGCCGAGGGTCTCGAGCAGCGGCCCCGGTCCGCCGCGCGCCGAACGCAACGGACCGAGCGTGCTCTCCACGAGATCAGCGAGCGCGGCCCGGTCCCGTAGCAGTACCTGGTAGACGAGCAGGTCTCTGGCATCGACGACCGGCGTGGGCAAGCCGAGCCGACCGGCCAGGTCCAGCGCGTCCAGCGATTCCCGATACGACGCAACGACTCCGGCGGCGCCGATCCCGGCCCGGCCGAGACCGAGCTGCCACCTGCCGACCGAGGCCCGACCGCGGCGCGCCTTGCCGAGGGTCTTGCCGAGCTGATCCAGCACGTGATCGATGGCCGCGCGGTCGGGGGCGGCGAAGATCACCACCAGCCGGCCCTCCTTGCTGGCCAGCAGTGCCTGGGCGTCACCCTTGGTGCCCAGGACGGCTCGTTCGAGCGCCGCGACCAGCGGGATGCCGTCGTCGAAGCCGCGCTCGGCCTGCACGGTCGCCACTGCGTGCGGGCCGGACAGGTCGAGCCCGAAACCGTCGGCACGGTGGAGCAGGCCGACCACGTCGGTCGCCCCGTTGAGGAGGTCGTCGATGAACTCGCGGCGGGCCGACTCCTGGGCCCGGACCAGCGCGCGCCGGGCCAGCTGGTAGCCCTCCGTGAGCGCCGCCACGACGTCGTCGACCCCGTGCAGCATCACCTCGCCGGCGACGACCACGGCAGCCGGGTCCTGGTGCGCATTCACGATTGGCGGCAGATGCCGCCACAACCGCCAGGCGGCCGAGAGGTAGAGGTCGAGCAGCGCGCGCAGCGCCACGCCCTGTCGCGCGGCGCGGTCGCCCAGCATCCGGTAGGCGCGCAGTCGGGCGGGCGGGATGGGCCGGCCGTCGCTCACCGCATCGCTCAGGACGGCGAGGAAGTCCCCGAGCAGATCCACCGGTAGCCCTCCGGCGTCGGTCGCACCGCCCGCGGCGACCTCGGCGAGGACGTCCGCGGCCACCGATGAACTCGACTTCGGCACAGCCACCTCCTGTCCGGCCCACGCTAGAGCCTCACAGCCGACGGACATCGGTTACTGACGTGTTGTTGACGTTGCGGTGAGATGCCCATGACCGCGTTCACCGGAGGCTTCGAGTCAGATTCCGATCTCACGAAGGACGCCTAGATGACCACGACCGTCACCACGCCGCCCGACCTGACCAGCAGCGATCCCCCCACGACCGACCCGAGCGGCCCGATCCACCGCGGCCGACTGCAGCGCATCGTGCGCGGACCGGCCGACGAGCCGGCCTGGGCCCGCCCCGCCCTGCTCGCTCTGCTGGGCCTCACCGGCCTGCTCTACCTCTGGAATCTGTCGGCGTCCGGCTACGCCAACAGCTTCTACGCGGCCGCGACGCAGGCCGGCTCGCAGAGTTGGAAGGCGTGGTTCTTCGGCTCGCTCGACTCGGGCAACTCGATCACCGTCGACAAGCCGCCGGCCGCGCTGTGGATCACCGGCCTGTCGGCGCGGATCTTCGGCTTCAACACCTGGAGCCTGCTCGTGCCGCAGGCCCTCGAGGGGGTGGCGAGCGTCGGCCTGCTCTACGGCGCGGTCAAACGGGTCGCCGGCCCGCGCGCCGGACTGATGGCTGGGGCGGTGCTCGCCCTCACCCCCGCCGCCGTCCTGATGTTCCGCTTCAACAACCCAGACGCCCTGCTCACCCTGCTGCTCGTCGCAGGCGCCTACGCGGTGACGCGGGCGTTGGAGAACGCCAGTGCCCGGTGGCTCGCCCTTGCCGGCACGGCCGTCGGCTTTGCGTTCCTCACCAAGATGCTGCAGGGCCTACTCGTGCTCCCGGCCTTCGCGCTCGTGTACCTGATAGCGGCGCCGACCTCGCTGCGACGACGGATCGGGCACACCCTGCTGGCCGGTCTCGCGCTTGTCGTCTCGGCCGGCTGGTGGGTGGTGGTTGTCGGGCTGTGGCCGGCCGGCTCGCGTCCCTACATCGGCGGCTCGACGAACAACAGCGTGCTCAACCTGGTCTTCGGCTACAACGGCTTCGGCCGCCTGTTCGGCAGCACAGGCGCCGCGGGCGGCGTGGGCGGAGGCGGCGGCGGCAATGCCGCCGCCGGCTCCAGCTTCGGCGGCAGCACCGGTCTGGGCCGGCTGTTCGGCAGCGAGATGGCGAACGAGATCTCGTGGCTGCTGCCGGCGGCACTCGTCGCGCTGGCCGCCGGACTGGTCCTGTGCCGACGCGCGCCGCGCACCGACCGCACGCGGGCGGCACTGCTGCTGTGGGGCGGCTGGCTGATCGTCACGGGCCTCGTCTTCAGCTACATGAAGGGGATCATCCACCCGTACTACACGGTCGCACTCGCCCCGGCGATCGCCGCCCTCGTCGGCATCGGTGGCGCCCAACTGTGGCGGGCTCGCTCGAGCATTTCCGGACGCGTCGGCTTGGCCGCGCTGGCCCTCGCCGCGGGTACTTGGAGCTACATCCTGCTCGGACGGACGCCGTCGTGGCATCCGGAGCTGCGCTACCTGCTGGCCGTCGCGACGGTGCTGACGATCGGCGGTGTGCTCGTCCCGCCGGGTCGGTTGGGCCGGGCGGCGCGCGCCGTCGTCGTCATCGGCATGGCGACCGCGCTGATCGGCACCGGTGCCTTCGCCGTGGCCACCGCCGCCACCCCGCACACGGGCAGCATCCCGAGCGTCGGACCGGCCGCTGCGCAGACCAGCGGGCCCGGCGGCGGCCGGGGCGGCGGTCTGCGTGGAGCGGGCGGTCCGCCAGCCGGTACGCGTCCCACCGGCACCGCGCCCGCGGGGCTCGGCGGCGGTACACCGCCCGCCGGTCTCGGCGGTGGTGCTCCCGGCACGGCCCAGTCGGATGGCTCGACCGCCTCCACCGCGCTGACGCAGACGCTGCAGGCCACCACCAACACCTGGGCCGCGGCGACGGTGGGCGACCAATCGGCGGCCGACTTGGAGCTCGCGAGCGGCAAGGCGGTGATGGCCATCGGCGGCTGGAGCGGGTCGGACAACTCCCCCACCCTCACCCAGTTCCAGGCCGACGTCGCGGCCGGCAAGGTGCACTACTTCATCGCCGGCGGCGGCCAGGGCGGCGGCGGGCCGAGTGCCGCGAGCAGCGTCGGCAGCCAGATCACTGCCTGGGTCGCCGCGAACTACACCGCCACGACGATCGGCGGCCAGACCGTGTACGACCTGAGCTGATCGGCAACCCGGCTAGTGGCTAGTGCCGGACGCGGTGGTCGCCGGCCGCCGCCCGGGACCGGGCCAGCCCGGACTCGATACCGTCGGTGCCGGGCCGCGGCGTCCACTGACTTGACCGGAAAGCGGCCCCGGTCGGTGTAGCGAGCACCAGCCGGGGCCTTGATCGAACCCGTGTGTGAACACGAGGATCGACCCGGCTCGAACCTACCTTCTCGAGCCGAAGCAGTCAGGCGTTCGCCCGGACCCGGGTGTGCGGCAGGAGGAACCCGGCAACGATCAGCCAGATCAGAATCGGGAATCGGGCGACCGGCAACAGGTACCCGAGCGGGTCGCTCACGATGCTCAACGTGGACAACTCGGCGATGACGGCGAAGAACAGCCCCACGAACACGAGCGGGCGGGGCAACAGACGGGTGAAAAACGCCGGCACGGCGATCCCGGCTACCAACAGGCCGAGGAACACTACGTTCCCGGTGCCGCCGGTCATGTAGGAGAGGTCATGCAGCGCCCGCACGAGCGTGGGATCGCTGACGATCTCCGCGCGGGAGAGGACCCAGGTGATCAGGCCCGACAGGGCCAGGAATGCAGCGGCCAGGACACCGCCGACGAGACCGATGGTCGCGCCCGGTGCCCGAACACCGAGGTTGCGCAGCCGCGCGGATGCGGTGGCGGCGTAGAGCGCGAGCGGCACGGACGAGCCGAACTGGAACACGGCCGAGATCCGCGAGGCCGTGCGGTGGTCGTGGAAGTACGTCTGGATGGTGCCGGCGGACACCGTCGGCGCAGGGGGGAAGCCCTTGCCGACCGCGGCGGCGATGAAAAGCCCGGCGAGAAACAACGCGGTGCTCACGACGGCGAGCACGCCGAGCGGCGGTCCGCCCTGCTGTCGATGGACTGCGGACTCGGTCGTGGTCATGGTGACTCCTGATTGATGCGACGGTTGCGGTCGAATCATTCATATCAGTAATCATTCATCGCAGCAACGTTTAATTCAGGGATCGTTCGCATCGTGAACGGTCTTCGGATAATCTCCTGCCATGCCGTCCACCGACCGACGCCACACCGGGGGCGTTGCCTTCCTTCTCGCCCAGCTCGGCCAGCACGCCGCGGATCGCTTCGCCGGCCGCATTGCCGCGTTGGGTCTCAGTCCGCCGCAGGCCGGCATCCTGCGGGCCATCGCCGTCGAGCCGGGGCGCAGCCAACAGGCGC
>JAOPVG010000494.1 GCA_025966255.1 Jatrophihabitans sp. | reverse complement strand
GGCAAGTCCTCGCTGATCGCCGCGATCTCGGCCGCGCGGCCCAAGATCGCCGACTATCCGTTTACGACGCTCGTCCCCAACCTCGGCGTGGTCAGCGCCGGCGACACGACCTACACCGTCGCCGACGTGCCCGGCCTCATTCCGGGTGCCGCCTCGGGCAAGGGCCTGGGCCTGGACTTCCTGCGCCACGTCGAGCGGTGCGCGGTGCTGTTGCACGTCCTCGACTGCGCCACCCTCGATCCGGGTCGCGACCCGTTGAGCGATCTCGACGCGCTCGAGGCCGAACTGGGCCAGTACGAGGGGACGTTCGGCGCGTTGCTCGCCAAGCCGCGCCTGGTCGCCCTGAACAAGGTCGACATCCCCGAGGGTCGCGAGCTGGCCGAGTTGGTGCGCCCTGACCTCGAGGCCCGCGGACTGCGCGTCTTCGAGATCTCGGCCGTGTCGCACACCGGCCTGCGCGCCTTGTCGTTCGCGCTGGCCGAGGCCGTGAAGGCCGACCGCGCCGCCCGGGCGTTGCCCGAGCCGGCGCGGATCGTGTTGCACCCGCGCGCCGTCGACGACGCGGGATTCACCGTGGAGCCCGACCCTGCCGACAACGGCGGTTACATCGTGCGGGGCGAGAAGCCCGAGCGCTGGATACGACAGACGGCCTTCGACAACGACGAGGCGGTGGGCTACCTCGCCGACCGGCTGGCCCGCCTCGGCGTGGAAAAGGAACTGACTCGCCTCGGCGCCGAGCGCGGTGCGGCGGTCACGATCGGTGCCGTCACCTTCGACTTCGAACCGACGGCCGGGGTCGACGAGAGCGATTACCTGCCGACGCGCCGCGGCACCGACCTGCGCGTCGACGCCCCCACTCGCACCCGCGCCCACGAACGGCTCGCGGCCAAGAAGGCCCGGAAACGCAGCTCGGACGACGACGGCTGGCTCGACGAAGACGGCGACGGCGAGGCCGACCGGTGACCCGCGCGGCGATTGCCACCGCCCGGCGCACCGTCGTCAAGGTGGGCTCGTCCTCGCTGACCTCGCGGGGGCAGTTGGATCCGGTGCGGCTCGACGCGGTGGTCGACGGACTGGCGGCCCGGGCCGCGACCGGGCAGCAGGTCGTGCTCGTCTCTTCCGGCGCGATCGCAGCCGGGATCGGCCCGCTCGGGCTGCGCGACCGCCCGCGTGATCTCGCCACCCAGCAGGCGGCGGCGAGCGTCGGACAGCTGCTGCTCGTCGAGCGGTACGCGGCCTCGTTCGCCCGCTTCGGGCTGCGCGTCGGTCAAGTGCTGCTGACCGCCGACGACCTGCACCGCCGGGGCCACTACCGCAACGCCGAGCGCACCCTGGAGCGGCTGCTCGCCCTGGGCGTCATTCCCATCGTCAACGAGAACGACACCGTCGCCACTCACGAGATCCGCTTCGGCGACAACGACCGGCTCGCGGCGCTCGTCGCGCACGTGGTGCACGCCGACGCACTCGTGCTGCTCACCGACGTCGACGGCCTGTACACCGGCAAGCCCGGACGGCCGGGCGCCGAGTTCATCCCGGAGGTGGTCGCCATCGCCGAACTCGCCGGGGTGGACGTCAGCCGGTCCGGCAGCCACGTCGGCTCGGGCGGCATGACCACGAAGATCGACGCGGCCGCCATCGCGACCAGCGAGGGCATCCCGGTCGTGCTGGCCACTGCGACGCGGATCGGCGATGCGCTGCTGGGGCAGGCCGGCACGCTGTTCCACCCGGCGGGCGGTCGCACCGCATCCCGGCTGTTCTGGCTGCGTCACGCCACTACGCCGCGCGGGCGGCTCGTGCTCGACGCGGGCGCAGTGGCCGCCGTCGTGGAGCGCCACGCGTCCCTCCTGCCGGCCGGCGTCACTGGCCTGGACGGTGACTTCGACGCCGGCGATCCGGTTGAACTCGTCGGGCCCGACGGCGCCGTGCTCGAGCGCGGGCTTGTGGGCTACGACGCCACGGACCTGCCGGCTCTGCTCGGCCGCAAGACCCAGGAACTGCCGGAGGAGTTCCGCCGGGAGATCGTGCACCGCGACGACCTGGTCCTGTTGTAGCGGGTGCTGCTGGAGCGGCGGTCTCCGAGTCCTCGCAGCGGCCCATACACTGGACGCATGAACCGGCCGGATCCGCTGCGCTGGCTCTGGTACGCACTGGGCGGCGGCCTGGCGCCTCGCTTCAACGAGTGGGTGCTGCACGACACCACCGGTTCCACGTGGGTGGTGCGTCATGTCGCGCGATCGCTGGTGCAGCTCAGCATCCCGATCGCTGCAGTGCTGCTCTTCCTCCCGGCTCCGCTCGGGCTGCGCGTGCTCACCGCCCTCGCGGCGGGCGGCTCGGCGATGATGTACATGATCGTCCACACCCTGGCGACCACCGATCGGCGCCTGATCCGCGCCGGCTATCCGGGCGGCTCCGGGGAAAAAGTGCGCGGGGAACGGGCTACAGCAGCGCAGCGCACCAGCAACGCAGATCGGCGGGAGCGCATCGCCGCGCGGCGGCACCGCCGCCGCTGAACCCTCGGGGAACGTGAGCTGGGCCGGACGGGCGGGTAGGCCACCCCTATGTCGGTCCCCGGTCAACCGCCCTACGGTCAGCAGCCTTACCCCCAGCAGCCCGATCCGTCGGGCGCGGTTCCATCGGCGCAGCACAAAC
>JAOPVG010000265.1 GCA_025966255.1 Jatrophihabitans sp. | reverse complement strand
CGCGACCGGCCGGTCGACCCGGGCGGCGAAGTCGGCCACCGCCGAGGCGAATCCGGGCACGTCGTACCCGCGCCCGCTCACCGGCAGGCTCACCACGAAGGCGTCCGCACCGGAGTCGACATCGATGCGGTCGAGCGCGCGGCGCACCAACTTGCTGTCGGTGAGCAGCGCGCCGGTGATGTCGACGGGGTTGCGGGCCGACGCGAAGGTCGGCAGTGCCGCGCGCACGGCGTCCTCGGTGCGCGCGTCCCACACCGCCATCGTCAGGCCGTTCTCGCTGACGTAGTCGGAGGCCAGGACGCAGGAGCCGCCGGAGTTCGAGACGATCGCCACCCGGTCGCCGGTGACCTGTGCGCCGACGAGGTAGAGGTCGACGGCCTCGACGAGCTCCGTCATCGACGCCACGCGGCGCACACCGAGCCGGGCCAGGAACGCGTCGACGACGACGCCCTCACTGGCCAGCGAGCCGGTGTGCGAGGCGGCCGCGCGGGCCCCGGCCGATGTCCGGCCGCCCATCAACGCGACGATCGGGACGCCCAGTTCCAGCGACCGGCGGGCCGCGACCTCGAAGGCACCCGGGTCGGCGATGCCTTCCAAGTACGTGCAGACGACCTTGATCGCCGGATCCTCGATCACTGCGGTCAGCAGCTCGGCGACGCTCACGTCGCTGTCGTTGCCCGTGCCGTGGAAGTAGCGCACCCCGACACCGCGGTCGCGCAGCAACCCGTACGGGATCGCCGACATCCCACCGCTCTGGCTGACCAGGGCCACCGGGCCGTCCTGCGGCGGCGCTTCGATGACCATCGTCGAGAAGGTCAGGACGGTGCCGGTGCCGAAGTTGGCCAGGCCCTGCGCGTTGGGGCCGACGAGCCGCATCCCGGCCGCACCGGCGATGCGCACCATCTCGTCCTGCATCTGCGCGCCGGCCGGGTCGGTGGTCTCGGCGAAGCCCGACGTGATGATCATGCAGCCCTTGACGCCGGCGTCGGCGCACTGCCGCACGGCGTCGACCGTCATGGCGCCCGACACGGCGATCACCGCGACGTCGGGCACCTCGGGCAGCGCGGCGACGCTGGGGTAGGCCGCCAGCCCCTGGACTGTCTCACGCGCCGGGTTGACCGGATAGATCCGCCCGGCGTAGCCGAGGGTGCGCAGGTAGTACAACGGGCGGCCACCGTGCTTGTCGGTGTTGTCCGACGCGCCGATGACCGCGACGCTGGCCGGGTCGTGGAAGACCGCGGCGCTTACGGACGGCGGCGCGGACACCCGGGCGGTCACCGGCGCCGCAGTCAGCGGACCTGTCCGATCGACACGTACTTCGTCTCGAGGTACTCCTCCATGCCCAGCGGGCCGCCCTCGCGGCCCACTCCGCTCTCCTTCATGCCGCCGAAGGGCGCCTGCACGGCCGAGATCATCGCGTCGTTGATGCCGACGGTGCCGTACTCGAGACCCTCACTCATCCGGATCGCCCGGTTGAGGTCGTTGGTGAAGCAGTACGCCGACAGGCCGTAGGGCGTCGCATTGGCGCGGGCGAGCACGTCGGTCTCGTCGGTGAAGGTGAGGATGGGCGCGACCGGGCCGAACGTCTCCTCCTGCGTGATGAGCATCGAGTCGTCGACGTCCACGAGCAGGGTGGGCTCGTAGAACTGGTCCGAATGCAGGTCCGCACCCTTGGCGCGGTTGCCGCCGAGAAGCACCTTGGCGCCCTTGGCCACCGCGTCGGCGACATGCCGTTCCACCTTGTCCAGCGCGGCCGGTTCGACCAGCGGGCCGACCTCGGTCTTCTCGTCCAGCCCGTTGCCGATCGTCAGCACCGACATCGCGTGCTCGAGCCGCTCGCGGAACTCGTCGGCGACGGCTTGGTGGACGAAGATGCGATTCACCGACACGCAGGTCTGGCCCATGTTGCGGAACTTCGAGGCCATCGTCTCGGTGACCGCGGCCTCGAGGTCGGCGTCGTCGAAGACGATGAGGGGCGCGTGCCCGCCGAGCTCCAGCGAGACCCGCTTCATCGTGTCGGCCGACGAGCGCATGAGGATCTTGCCGACCTCGGTCGATCCGGTGAACGAGATGGCCCGCACCCGCGGGTCGGCCATGACGACGTCGGTGAACTCGTAGGGCTCCTGCGCGCACAGCACCGACAGGACGCCGGCCGGCAACCCGGCCTCGTCGAAGGCCCGCGCGATCTCGAGCGCCGACAGCGGGGTGAGCTCGGCCGGCTTGGCGACCATCGTGCAGCCGGCGGCCAGCGCAGCGCCCAGCTTGCGCAGCAGCTGCACCGACGGAAAGTTCCACGGCGTGATGGCCGCGGTCACGCCGATCGGCTGCTTGAGCACGGCGATGCGCTTGGTGGCCGTACCGGCCGGGATGGTCATGCCGTGGGCGCGGCGACCCTCTTCGGAGAACCATTCCAGGAACGCGATGCCGTACTGGATCTCGCCGATCGCCTGCGCCAGCGGCTTGCCCTGCTCGCGGACCAGCAGCCGGCCCAGCTCGTCGATGCGGTCGGTCATGATCGCGCAGGCCCGACGGATGATCGCCTGCCGCTCCACCGGCGGCATCGTCCCCCACATCGGCTGCACCGCGGCGGCGCCGTTGATCGCGTGCTTGACGTCGTGGGCGGTGGCGGTGGCCACCTCGGCCACCACGGCACCGGTCGCGGGGTCGTACACCGGGAACGTCCCGGCGTCGGTCGGGCCCTGCCACTGGCCCACGATGTAGTTGCCGTAGATGTCGTCAGTCACTGCTGGGTCCTCTCGGAGGGCGTACGGCGAAGTGCAACGGTCGTCACGCCGGGACGACGGCGGCCCGGGCGACCTGGCGCGACTCGCTGCGCGCGATGGCCTCGTCGATCTCGTCGATCGTGTAGACGCGGTCGCTGAGCGACTCGAACGGGAAGCGATCACGGTTGGCGGCGATGAACTCGAGGCAGTAGCGCAGGTACCACGGGTCGTAGCGCAGGTAGCCGTGCACGCGCAGTTGCTTGCGGGTGAACATCGCCGGCGCGATGGTGAGCTCGAACTTCGGGCCAACGTTGAGGTTGCCGACCGAGGCGATGCTGCCGCCGATGCGGGCGAACTCGATGGCCTCGAGGAACGCCTCGGAGCGGCCGGTGACCTCGATGACGATGTCGGCGCCCTGGCCGTTCGTCAGGTCGAGCATCTGCTTGGCCCGTTCCTCCGGCGTGGTGTGGACGGACATGTCGATGATGTCGTCGGCACCGAAGGACTGCGCCGCCTCGATGCGGTTGGGCTCACGTTCGACGACGATCACCCGGGCGCCGCTGGTGCTCGCCACCGCGGCGGCGTACAGCCCGAGGCCGCCCGCGCCCTGTACGACGACGTTCTGGCCGCGGTGCAGGCCGATCTTGTCGAGGGCGAACATGACCTGGGCCAGACCGCAGTTCGCGCCGGCCACCTCGGCATCGGTGATGGCGTCGGGCACCTTGTAGAAGTACTGGCCGGGACTGAGGTAGAAGTGCGTCGCGAACGCGCCGTGGAAGTGCGGCGCGGCGTCCGGTGGCAGTGCCATCGACTCGATCGCGTTGAAGCACATGCTGAACTCGCCGCGGTCGCACGCCGCGCAGCGGTGGCAGGTGTGGAAGTACACGACCACGACACGGTCGCCGACGGCCAGCGGTGCCCCGGACGAATCGGTCGTCAGTCCGTCGCCCAGCGTCTCGACCTCGGCGACGAACTCGTGACCCATGACGATGTCGCGCAGCGCCACGCTCAGGTGGTGGTAGATGTGCAGATCGGAGCCGCAGACGTTGGCCCGCCGCACCTTCAACAGCGCTGCACCTGGCTCGGGGACGGGCAGCTCGTACTCCTGGATCTCCGTCTTCTCGAGGCCGACGAGCGCGACGACACGTCCTTTCACGGTTGCTCCTGATCGCTAGAAGGTCGGGCCGTAATCCCATCCCACGGCGGTCCGACCGCGATGAGTCACTTTGAAACACAGGCGGCCCCGGCGCTCATGACACGTTGTCGGCATGCCGGAGGATCCGCCCGACCGCCAGGCGATCCTTGCTGCCGGCGCGGAGTTGTTCGACGAGGTCGGCTTCCACAACGTGACGATGGGATCGATCGCCGAGCGCGCAGGGTTGGGCAAGACCGACGTGTACGCGATGTTCCGCGCCAAGCACGACATCCTGTACGCGATCCACGACGAGTGGATCGACGAGTTGCTCGCGGCCGGGCGCGCGACGATCCGGCCCGACTGCTCCGTCCGCGACACGATCCGGCAGTGCTTCCACGACATCTTCGCCGTGATCCACGCCATGCCCAGTGGCGTCCGGGCCTACTTCGAGAACTTCCGCGATCTGCCGCCCGACCTGCAGCGCCTCGCCAAGGCCAAGCGCGACATCTACGAGGCGCAGGTCGAGGGCCTGCTGCGCCGCGGTATCGACGAGGGCGTACTGCGCCCACAGAACGCGCGGGTCGCCGCGCTCGGCCTGTTCGGCATGTGCAACTGGGCCTACCGGTGGTACCGCCCGGGTGGGGCGATGAGCCACCAGCAGATCGCCACCCAGCTGGGCGAGATCTACCTCGCCGGCATCACGGCCTGAGCGGCGCAGGTCGCCAGCAGCGCGCCCGAGCCCAGCTCCAGACCGTCTGCGTACCCGCCCTCGGCGATGCGGTTGAGCTCGTCGACGTACGGGCCCATCCCGCCCATGTAGACCATGGTGACCTTGGGTTTGCCGGGAATGTTCGCCCCGTTGATCCAGGAGTCGGTCTCCTTGAACAGCGTGTGCTCGGCCAGCTCGTCGCACAGGTCCATCCAGCGCTGCTCGCCCGCGGCCGTGACCTCGATCGTCTGGGCGCCGCTATTGCGGACGCGTTGGATGGCGCCGGCGATCCAGTCGACCTCGACCTCGTGCGCCGGCGGCTGGTTGGTGAACGGGCACATCGGTCCGTAGATCATGAACCAGTTCGGGAACTCGGCCGTCATCATGGCCATGAACGTGTGCGGGCGGTCGGCCCAACGGTCGCGCAGGCTGACGCCGTTCTTGCCGTGCTGGTCGATCTTCAGGTAGTTGCCGGTGAACGCGTCGAAACCGGTCGCGAAGACGAGCACATCGAGCTCGACCTCGCCGAGCTCGGTCCGCACGCCCTTCTCGGTGATCTCCAGGATCGGACGGGCCTTGACGTCGACGAGCGTGACGTTGTCGCGGTTGAACGTGGCGTAGTAGCCGTCGTCGCACAGCGGCCGTTTCGCGTACAGGTCGGTGGGCGTCAGCGCCGCCGCAGTCTCGGGGTCCTTGACCGTCTCGCGGATCTTGGCGGCGATGAAGTCAGTGGCCGCCTTGTTCGCCTCACGGCTGGCGATGACGTCGGCGTAGACGCCGAGCATGAACTGGAAGCCGCCGCCGCTGCTCCACTGCCGCTCGAACGCGGCCTGCTGCTCCTCCGGCGTCGCGGTGTCGAAGGTGATCGCACTCTCGTCGAAGCCGAACGCCGCCCCCGAGCTGCGGACGCTGTTCCAGAAGCCGTCGTAGTTGGCGCGGATGTCGTTGAGGAAGTGCGGGTCGATGGGCCGGTGCATGGCCGGCACCGTCCACTGCGGCGTGCGCTGGAACACCGTCAGGTGGCTGACCTCCGGCGCGATCGCGGTGATGATCTGGACGCCGGTCGAGCCGGTGCCGATGACGCCCACGCGCTTGCCAGTGAGGTCGACGCCGCCCTGCGGCCAGCGCGAGCTGTGATAGCACTCGCCGCCGAAGTTCTCCTGGCCCGGGAAGTGCGGGAAGTTCGTCGACGACAGCAGTCCGACGCCCTCGATGATGAACTGGGCCGACCAGGTCTGCCCGGTGTCGGTGACGACGGTCCAGCGGCCGGTCGCGTCGTCGAAGTCGGTCGACACGACCTGGGTCTCGAACTGGATGCTGCGCTTGAGGTCGTAGCGCTCGGCGAAGTGGTTGAGATAGGCCAGGATCTCGGGCTGGCGCGGGTAGCGCTCGGTCCAGTTCCACTCGTCGTAGAGCTCGCGGTCGAACGAGTAACAGTAGGCGGTCACCTCGGTGTCCGAGCGCGCGCCGGGATAGGTGTTCCAGTACCAGGTGCCGCCGACGCCTGCGGCGTTGTCGAAGGCCTGCACGTCGAGCCCCAGGTCGTTACGCAACTTGTGGAGCGCGTAAAGGCCGCCGAAGCCGCTGCCGATCACGACGGCGTCCACCTGCTTCACGTCGGTCGCCGTTCCGGTCGCGGGCATGTCACTCATTCGCTGGTCCTCTCGATGTGCAGACGGATCATGCAAACACGCGTGCTCGCGCCGCCGATGTGCCATTTCGAGACGGTGGCTGGGTGGTGTGT